>NZ_JAJEQL010000007.1:0-102328 GCF_020687345.1 Faecalibacterium butyricigenerans | reverse complement strand
CGCCCCCCCCCCCCCCCCCCCCCCCCTTTTCGATGATCTCAGGTCAGCGCTTCACGTTGAAAGCCGCCATGCCGGGGTAAACGGCGCTGTCGCCCAGCTGCTCCTCGATGCGCAGCAGCTGGTTGTACTTCGCCACACGCTCGGTGCGGCTGGGCGCGCCGGTCTTGATCTGACAGGTGTTCAGGGCCACGGCCAGATCGGCGATGGTGGTGTCCTCGGTCTCGCCGGAGCGGTGGGAGCTGATGGCGGTGTAGCCTGCCTTGTGGGCCATCTTGATGGCCTCAAGGGTCTCGGACACAGAGCCGATCTGGTTCAGCTTGATGAGGATGGCGTTGCCCGCGCCCAGAGAGATGCCCTTGGCCAGACGCTCGGTGTTGGTGACGAACAGGTCGTCACCAACCAGCTGGACCTTATCGCCCAGCTCGCGGGTCATCTCCTGCCAGCCCTCCCAGTCCTCTTCGTCCAGACCGTCCTCGATGGAGATGATGGGGTACTTTTCCACCAGCTTCTTCCAGTGGGCGATCAGCTCGCTGGAGGTGAACTCGGTGCCCGCCTTGGGCAGTTTGTAGAAGCCCTTGCCCTTGGGGCTTTTCCACTCGGAGGAAGCAGCGTCCATGGCCAGCATGAAGTCCTTTCCGGGAACATAGCCGGCCTTTTCGATGGCGGCCAGAATGGTCTCGATGGTCTCCTCGTCGCTGGACAGATTGGGGGCGAAGCCGCCCTCGTCGCCGACGGAGGTGGCCAGACCCTTGGCCTTCAGGATGGAGGCCAGAGCGTGGAAGACCTCAGCGCACCAGCGCAGGCCCTCCTTAAAGGAGGGGGCACCCACGGGCATGATCATGAACTCCTGCGTGTCCACGGTGTTGGTGGCGTGTGCGCCGCCGTTCAGAATGTTCATCATGGGGACAGGCAGACGGTTGCCGTTCACGCCGCCGAGGAAGCGGTAGAGGGGCATATCCAGCGAAGCGGCCGCAGCGCGGCAGGCGGCGATGGAGACGGCCAGAATGGCGTTGGCGCCCAGCTTGGATTTGTCCTTGGTGCCGTCGGCGTCGATCATGGCCTTGTCGATGGCATAGGTGTCGGAGGCATCCATGCCGATGACGGCATCAGCGATGACGGTGTTGATGTTCTCCACGGCCTTGGTGACGCCCTTGCCCAGATAGCGGCCCTTGTCGCCGTCGCGCAGCTCCAGCGCCTCGAACTCGCCGGTGGATGCACCGGAAGGGGCGCAGCCCCGGGCTACCGTGCCGTCGGCCAGCGTGATCTCGGCCTCTACAGTGGGGTTGCCGCGGGAGTCCAGGATCTCACGGCCCAGAACGTCTACGATCTCAAGATAGTTCATACTCTGTACCTCCATATATAATAGGAATGGATGCTTTCTTCTCATTTGGATAGTATACGCTAACTAACCGACATTATCCTACCATGATTCGGCCCGGGATGCAAGAGAAAACGATAATGTTAGTCAAAACAAACTTCAATGCAGGAAAGTTGTGTCATCTTTTTGTTACTTGTGAATCGATTTCATGTTCTGTTTTTCTCAGGTGAACAATTTGAAAAAGTAACCAAAAAGCAACCGGTGATTTTGTGAAAAATAGCAAGTTTTGCCGGAAAGCCCTCGGAAACTATGGACGATTTGTGAATTGCAGACTTGCACCGGAGTGCTTATAATAAGACTCAAGATAGCAGAGCCGCTTTGAGGGAAGGGAACTTTGCTTCCTTAGCGGCTTTTCCGGATACCGGCAGCAGGCCGGGCAGGAAAGCCGCCAAAAACACGAATGCTTCCAAATATCAGGAGGATATAGACTTATGAAAAACATGATCTCTCGTCGTAGCTTTCTGGCTGCTGCCGGTGTTGTGACTGCTGCCGGCGTTCTGACCGCCTGCGGCGGCTCTTCCAGCACCGCTGCTTCCACCTCCACCGCTGCTTCCGCAGCCGGTTCCACTGCCGCTTCCGGCGACACCATCAAGGTCGGCGTCATCGGACCTCTGACCGGCGATGTCTCTGTCTACGGTCAGGCCGTCGTCAACGGCGCTACCCTGTACCTGAAGCAGGTCAACGAAAAGGGCGGTGTCAACGGCAAGCAGCTTGAGATCATCACGATGGACGAGCAGGGTGATGCTACGCAGGCTGTCACCTGCTTCACCAAGATGTGCGATCAGGGCATCACCGCTCTGGTGGGCGACGTCACCACCACCCCGACTCTGGCTGTCGTGGCCGAGAGTCAGGATTACAATATGCCCATGGTCACTGCTTCTGCGACCGCTGAGGCTGTCACCTACGATGCCGAGACCGACACCGTCTATGAGAACGTCTTCCGTGCTACCTTCACCGACCCGTTCCAGGGCATCAAGATGGCAGACTACGCTTACCAGAAGCTGGGCTACACCAAGGCCGCCGTTATCTTCAAGAAGGGCGCTGACTACAACGAGGGTCTGGCCGAGAACTTCGTCAACGAGTTCGAGGCACAGGGAGGCACCATCGTCGATCAGGAGAGCTACTCCGACGGCGACGTCGATTACAAGACTCAGCTGACCACCATCCTCGGCAAAGCCCCCGAGACGGTCTTCTGCCCCAACTACTATCAGGAGGTGGGTCAGATCCTGTCTCAGGCAGAGAGCATCGGCCTGACGGTCCCCTTCCTCGGCGGCGACGGCTGGGATGGTCTGGAGGGCTACGCTTCCAACGACCAGCTGACCGACACCTACTTCTGCGCCAACTATGCAAAGGGCTCTAACACCGACTTTGAGGATGCCTACAAGGCAGAGTACGGTGAGGAGTACCCCAACGGCTTCTCTCCGCTGGGCTACGATGCAGCAATGACCATTGTTTACGGCATTCAGGCCGCAGAGGATGCCGGTCTTGAGGCTGCCTCTGACGACTACAAGCAGGCTGTCATCGATGCCATCAAGGGTGGTACGATCAATGGCATCACCGGCACCTTCACCTTCGACGAGCACAACAACCCCGTCAAGCAGACCGCTATCCTGACCTATGTGGACGGCAAGCCGGTCCTGAAGGAGATGTTCTGATCCTGCTCTGGTTCTGCGCACCGGTGTGCGGCATAAGAGCGAGATCCAGAAAGTAAATGACCCATTTGCGGAGACCGCCGGAACAGGTTTACTCGGCAGCCTCCGCTTTTTGTTATATCCGTCCACGACCTCAGAAAGGAAGTATCAGACAATGACAGTGTTTTTCAGCCAGCTCATCAACGGCTTGTCGCTGGGCAGCATCTACGCACTGATCGCACTGGGCTACAGCATGGTGTACGGCATCATCCTGCTGTTGAACTTTGCCCACGGTGATGTCATCATGGTGGGTGCGTATATGTCATGGTTCGTCATGAACCAGCTGGGTCTTGGCCCGGTAACTGCCGTCTGCGCCACCATCATCACCTGTACGCTGCTGGGCGTGGTCATCGAGAAGGTGGCCTACACCCCGCTGCGCAGCGCGCCCCGCATCTCTCTGCTCATCACGGCCATCGGTGTGTCGTTTTTCCTTGAGTACACTGCAGAGCTGGTCATGGGCAGCGGCGCAAAGGTCATCCCCTCCTATTTTGATGCCAAGACCTTCTCGGTCGGCAAGGTGCCTCTGGGCCTGACCTCCATCATCACGCTGGTCGTTACGGTGCTGTCCATGCTGGCGCTGACCTTCCTCGTCCAGAAGACCAAGCTCGGCAAGGCCATGCGCGCCGTCTCGGAGGATATGGATGCTGCCCGCCTGATGGGCATCAACGTCAACAGCACCATCTCCTTCACCTTTGCGGTCGGTTCGGCGCTGGCCGGCATCGGCTCGGTGCTGTACTGCTGCTCCTACCCGCAGGCCACCCCCACGATGGGCTCCATGCTGGGCCTGAAAGCCTTCGTCGCCGCCGTTCTGGGCGGCATCGGCTCCATCCCGGGCGCTATGGTCGGCGGTATCGCCATCGGCCTGTGCGAGTGCTTCGTCTCGGCCATCGGCCTGTCTGCATGGAAGGACGCCGTCACATTTGCCATCCTCATCATCGTGCTGCTGGTCAAGCCCACGGGCTTCCTCGGCCGCAAGGTGCAGGAAAAGGTGTAAGGGGGACTGTAACATGAACAAACTGAAACGCAAGACCCTGAAGATGCCGGTGCGCTATCTGATGAACACCGTGCTGGTGGTGCTGCTGTTCGTTCTGCTCTCCTTCATGACGCAGAATGTCCTCTCCACCTATCAGAACAAAGTCCTGCTCACCGTGGGCATCAATATCATCCTCGCCGTGTCCCTGAACGTGTCCACCGGCTATCTGGGTCAGCTGCCGCTGGGCCATGCCGGATTTATGGCTGTGGGTGCTTATACCTGCGCCCTCTTCACCAAGTACAGCCCGCTGCCCTCCGGCGCGGCGTTTGTCATCGGTCTGGCGCTGGGCGCTGTGATGGCCGGCATCTTCGGCGTCCTCATCGGCATCCCGGCCCTCCGCCTGACCGGCGACTATCTGGCCATCCTGACGCTGGGCTTCGGCGAGATCATCCGCATCACCCTGAACAACATCGACGATGTGCTGGGCTTCAAGCTGTTCTACGGCGCAAAGGGCCTCAAGAACATCCCGAAATACTCCAATTACTGGAACGTCTTCCTCTGCGTGGTCATCACCTGCTTCGCCATCCACGCCATGATGAAGAGCCGCCATGGCCGGGCTGTCCTCGCCATCCGCGACAACGAGATCGCAGCCGAGAGCTGCGGCATCCAGACGACCTATTATAAGGTCATGGCCTTCGCCTTCTCTGCGGCCTTCGCCGGTCTGGCCGGCGGCCTGTACGCCTGCTATCTGGGCGTCCTCGACCCCTCCACCTTCGGCTTCATGAAGTCCATCGAGATCCTGGTCATGGTGGTTCTGGGCGGCATGGGCTCCATGCTTGGCTCCATCCTCTCCGCCACCGTCCTGACCATCCTGCCCGAGGCCACCCGCAGCTTCGAGAGCTACCGCATGGTGGTCTACTCGCTGGTGCTGATCCTCATGATGATCTTCCGCCCGGGCGGACTGCTGGGCAGCTATGACTTCTCGATGAGCCGCATTGTGGAAAAGGCCATGAACGGCGAACTGTTCCGCAAAAAGAATGCTGATAAGGAGGGCGCAGACCATGAGTGAGTTTCAGACGAAGTTACACAGCGTCCCTTCCGGCGGCTTTCTGACCGACCGCGACAAGGACAAGAAGCCCATCCTCGACGTCCGTGAGCTGGGCATCGACTTCGGCGGTCTGACCGCCGTGGACGGCTTCAACCTGATGATCGGCCGCAACGAGATCACGGGCCTCATCGGCCCCAACGGTGCCGGTAAGACCACGGTGTTCAACCTGCTGACCAACGTGTATCAGCCGACCCGCGGCTCCATCCTCATCGATGGTATGCCCACCGCCGGGAAGAAGACCTATCAGGTCAACCGGATGGGCGTGGCCCGCACCTTCCAGAACATCCGGCTGTTCAAAGAGCTGTCCGTCATCGACAATGTGAAGGTGGGCCTCCATGAGTCCATGAAGTATAATCTGGCCTCCTCGCTTCTCCGCCTGCCCAACTACTGGAAGGAAGAGAAGAAGTGCACCGAGCGTGCACTGGAGCTGCTGGACATCTTCCACATGGCCGACCTTGTCAATGCACAGGCCGGCAGCCTGCCCTACGGCGCACAGCGCCGTCTGGAGATCATGCGTGCTCTGGCCACCAGCCCGAAGCTGCTGCTGCTGGACGAGCCTGCCGCCGGCATGAACCCCTCCGAGACTGCGGAGCTGACCGAGACCATCCGCCGCATCCGCGACGAGTTCAACATCGCTGTCCTGCTCATCGAGCACGATATGAGCCTTGTCATGGGCATCTGCGAGGGCATCGCCGTGCTGAACTTTGGCCGTATCATCGCCAAGGGCACGCCGGACGAGATCCGCAATAACCCGCAGGTCATTGAAGCCTATCTGGGCAAGAAGGAGGGCTGAGCGATGGCACAGACTTTACTGAAGGTTGATAACATCAACGTCTTTTACGGCAACATCCACGCAGTCAAGGATGTTTCCTTCGAGGTGAACGAGGGCGAGATCGTCACCCTCATCGGCGCCAACGGCGCAGGCAAGTCCACCACCCTGAAGACGGTGTCCGGCCTGCTCCACCCCAAGACCGGCGATGTGCTCTATAAGGGCAAGAGCATCAAGGGCGTCCGCGCCCATAAGATCGTCGAGGCCGGTCTGGCACAGGTGCCGGAGGGCCGCCACGTCTTCCTGCATATGACCGTGGAGGAGAATCTGGACATGGGCGCTTACACCCAGCCCAACTCCACCATCGCCCCCAACAAGGAAAAGGTCTTCGAGCTGTTCCCCCGCCTGAAGGAGCGCCGCAAGCAGCTGGCCGGGACCATGTCCGGCGGCGAGCAGCAGATGCTGGCCATGGGCCGCGCCCTGATGAGCAACGCCTCCATGCTGATGCTGGACGAGCCTTCGATGGGCCTGTCCCCCCTGCTGGTGCAGGAGATCTTCGACATCATCCGGAACATCCACAAGGAGGGCATGACCATCCTTCTGGTGGAGCAGAACGCACAGATGGCCCTTTCTGTGGCCGACCGCGCCTACGTCCTCGAAACGGGCCGCGTGGTCATGGAGGGCACCGGTGCCGAACTGCTGACCAACGAGCGTGTCCGCAGTGCATATCTGGGCGGCTAAAGTACAGAACGAGGGGCTGTTGCATATGCGACAGCCTCTATTTTTGTACGAATAGGCGTAAGAATCAAACGGTATCAATACCAGAAACAGAAGCATGTGCAACAAATTTTCTCGAAAATCAGAAATTTTCGATGGATTTATGACGCGCATACTCTTTTAAATTGTTTGATTATACGTTTGATTTTGAAAATGGATGCTGCACTTTCGGCTAAAACAATATGTAACAGCTCCATCTATTATCCAAAAGCAAACGCCCTCGGTGCACTGCTGCACAGGGGGCGTTCTGAAGAAGATGAGATGGAAACTTAGTTGTTGTCTTGGGTGGCAGCGAGCTTCTTGGCCCGCTTTTCCTCGAGCTTGGAGACGAGGACGGTACCGGCCAGGTCGCCGAGGCAGTTGTTGGTAGTGGTGCCCATATCGAACAGGCGGTAGAATGCGGCGATGATGCCAACAATCTCAGTGGGAAGGGAGAAAGCTTCGACCATGACTAGCAGCTTGACGATGCCACTGCCCGGGATGCCGCCGCCGCCCGTGGAGAGGATGGCGGAGAGCAGGACGACGCGGAGCATCATTTCGAGGCTGACGCTCTGGCCGCAGACTTGACTGATGAACATAATGACGCAGCCGTAAAGGATGACGCTGCCGTCGTAGTTCATCTGAGAGCCGAGGGGTACGGTGAAGCTGGAGATGCTGTCAGGGACATTGAACTTCTCGCGGGCGACTTTCATGTTGACGGGGATAGCGGCCACACTGGAGCAGGTGGACAGGGTGTAGACCCACAGCTCAGCGCTGTCGCGGATGAAGCGGAGGGGAGAAATGCCTGCTGCAAACCAGAGCACGAGGCCGTAAACCAGCAGCACCTGCAGGATGCAGGCCAGATAGTAGGTGCCCAGCAAGGTGGCCATGGAGGTAAAGATGCTGGTGCCGTACTTGCCAAAGGAGGCACCCATCAGGAAGAAGATTCCGATGGGGGAGGCCTTCATGATCATGCCGATGAGGGAGAAGACCATGCTGCACAGGGCGTTCGCGCCAGAGATGAGCTTTTCACGGTGCTCGTCGTTCTTCACCAGCATGATGGCGACGCCCAGCATCACTGCGATGACGACGGTTTGCAGGATGTTGCTCTCAGAGAAGGTGACGAACATATTGGAGGAGAACATATTCGTGAAGAACTGCGCGATGGTGATGTCAGTCGAGCCGGAGACCTCCTTACTAGCGAGGCCGGTGAAGTTGGCGTGGACGCCGGGCTTGAGGACGGAAGCGGTGGCGAGGCCGATGACGGTAGCCACCAGCGTGGTGAGGACATAATAGACCATGATGCGGACGGCGATGCGACCCAGCGACTTCAGGTCCTTCTGGGAGGTGATGCCGGTGATGATGGTCATGAGTACCATGGGCACGACGATCATCTTGATGCAGTTGAGCCAGATGGTGCCGATGAACTCGAGCTTGACCATGACGCCGCCGAAAAGCAGACCGAAGACAGCGCCAAGGATCATGGCGGAGAAGACCTGCGTGCTCAGGCCGATTTTTTTACCTACGATATTCATACGTTCCTCCTTTTCTGTTGTCTAATGTTTACAACTCGCTGTCAAGCGCCAGCAGGATGGCTGCGGCCTCCTCGGCGTCCTTCCGGGTGATGCCTTTGTAGAAGACGAGGCGGACGCGGTACTGGTTGCGGATGGGGCGGATGAGCAGCCCGCGCTCCTTGGCCCGTTTGCAGAACTCATCGGCAAGGATGCCCGCGTCGGTGAGATTTAGCATGAGGATGTTGGTCTGGACTTCTTCTTGAAGCCTGACCTTGTGCAGCTTACCGCTGAGCTGTTGGTGGACATACTGGGCGTTCTCGATGTCCTCAGTCAGGCGCTCTACGTTATGCTCCAGTGCGTAGATGGCGGGTGCCGCTACGACGCCGGCCTGCCGCATCACGCCGCCGAATAGCTTGCGGTTGGCCCGGGCCTTGGCACAGAACGCCTCGGTGCCGCAGAGCAGAGAGCCAACGGGTGCGCCGAGGCCCTTGGAAACACAGAACATCACTGTGTCCACATACTGGCAGACCTGTTTCACTGTGGTGTGCAGATGGGCCGCTGCGTGGAAGAGCCGTGCACCGTCCATGTGGATGGGGACGCCGTGTCGGTCGGCCACCTTGCGGATAGCCGCCATCGTGGGCAGGTCGATGCAGTAGCCGCCGGAGAAGTTATGGCTGTTTTCCAGACAGATAAGGCTCGCGCCGCTCTCGGTCAGCAGTTTATCCAGCTCGTCGGGGTCGGGCATGTGGCGGCTGTCCTGATGGTAGCAGACCGGGGTAAGACGGCCAAGGTCCTGCTCAAAGGCGAACTTCTCAGTGAGCAGCATATGCTGCTCCTCGTCCACCAGAACGGTCTGCCCCGCGTGGCAGTGGGTCATGACGGCGATGGTGTTGCCGAAGGTGCCGGTGGGCATCAGGATAGCGGCCTCCTTGCCGACCAGTGCAGCGGCCATATCCTCCAGACGGTTGATGGTGGGATCCTCGCCTCGGCCCTTGGCGTCGGTTCGACCGTCGTCGCCCAGCCGTGCCGTCAAAATCGTTTCCAGCATGGGGTAATCGGGCATCGTCAGGGTATCGCTTCGTAAATCGACCATAGTTTTCTGTGTGCCTCCTTTTTTCGAATGTGTTTATGATTTTATTTAATCAACTTCTTGACAAATAGTCAAATATATATGTAAATATAGAAATATAGATAAAAATCTATAATTGATAGCTGTGCATGGAGGAAATACAACGATGTTCCGGAATATGGAGTATGTTTATTGCGTTTACAAGGAGCGCAGCTTCAGCAAGGCGGCCGAAAAGCTGCACATCGCCCAGCCCTCGCTGAGCGCGATGATCCGCAAGGAGGAGGAGCAGGCCGGTGCGCCCATCTTTGAGCGGAAGACCCGGCCCGTCTCCCTGACCCCTTTCGGGATCGAGTTCATCCGGGGAATCGAGCAGATTTACGAGCTGGAAAACCATCTCCACGACATGGCGGACGAGTTGCGCACCCTGCAAAGCGGCATTGTCTCCATCGGCGGCAGCAACCTGAGCAGCGACTACATCGTGCCTGAGCGCATCGCGGCCTTTAAGACCAAGTATCCCAACGTGACACTCCGGGCCAGCGAAGCATCCACCATCCAGTGCAAGCAGATGTTGGACGCGGGCGACCTCGACCTCGTCATCACCAACCGCCCGCTGGACACCGAGAGCTACGAGCGCATCGTCTGCTACCGAGAAAATCTCCTGCTGGCTGTCCCGTCGCATTTCGCCGTTAATGAGGGCCTGCGGAACTACCAGCTCACACAGGCCGAGCGGGGCGAGATGATTTTTCTACTGCCCGAGGAGCGCTGTGCCCCGCTGGAATATTTCTACGACACGCCCTTCATTCTGCTCCACGACGGCAACTATCTGCGATTGTGTTGTGAGCGGATGTTCGAGGAGAACCACTTTCAGCCCCGCCTCGTTATGGAGATGGATCGCTCGATGGTGGCGTACAACTTCGCCCGCTATGGCCTCGGCGCGGCCTTCATCAGCAATGTACTGGTGGAGCACCAGCCCGACGACGGTAGTTTGGTCTTCTATAAGCCCCGCAGTCGCCACGCGGTGCGCGACGCCTATATCTGCTATAAAAAGGGCCGATTCGTGACCTCGGCCATGAGAGGCTTTATCGAGATGATGGTGCGAAAATAAAAAGCGTCCCGAGGGTGTTCTCTCGGGACGCTTTGCATATTAAATCATCATCAGCCCGGATACTTGTGGACTTCCAGCAGCTCCTCGGCCCGCCTGACCTGTTCCGCCGTGGGCGGGACAGCGTCGGGCAGGGGATAGGGGATGCCGAGCTTCTGCCATTTGAAGAGGCCCAGCGTGTGGTAGGGCAGCACCTCCACCCGATGCACCGTCCTGAGGGACGAGATGAACTCCGCAGTCCTCCGCAGGCCCTCCTCGTCGTCGGTCAGGCCGGGCACCAGCACATGGCGGATCCAGAGGGGGACACCGAGGTCGGAGATGTGGCGCGCCATTGCAAGGATGTTGGCGTTGTCTTTTCCGGTGAGCTGGCGGTGCTTCTCCGGGTCGATCTCCTTCAGGTCGAGGATGACGAGGCTGGTGGAGCGCATCAGCCGGTCAAAGTCGGCCAGATAGGCCGCATCGTCGGGGCGGAAGGGCTGACCGGCGGTGTCGAGGGCCGTGTGCACGCCCTTGGAGCGGGCCAGCTCGAAGAAGGCCGTCAGGAACTCCATCTGGCGCAGCGGCTCGCCGCCGCTGACCGTGATGCCGCCCTTCTTGCCCCAGTAGTTGCGGTAGCGCCACACCCGCTGGAAGAGCTGCTCCACCGTCCATTCCTCACCGCCGTCCGCCCATGTCTCGGGGTTATGGCAGTATTTGCACCGCAGGGCACACCCCTGCAGAAAGACGACGAACCGGACGCCGGGGCCGTCCACGGAGCCGAAGGTCTCCAGCGAGTGGACGTACCCGACGGGGGAGTTACAGAGCTGCATGGCAGGTACGGGAGATGACGTCCATCTGCTGCTCGCGGGTCAGGTCGATGAACTTGACGGCGTAGCCGGAGACACGGATGGTGAAGTTGGCGTACTCCTCCTTCTCGGGGTGCTCCATTGCATCGATGAGCTTCTCCTTGCCGAAGACGTTGACGTTCAGGTGGTGTGCGCCCTGATCGAAGTAGCCGTCCATGACCTGCACCAGATTCTCGATCCGCTCGCCCTCGCTGTGGCCCAGAGCGTCGGGGTTGATGGTCTGGGTGTTGGAGATGCCGTCCAGTGCCCAGTGGTAGGGCAGCTTTGCCACGGAGTTCAGAGAGGCCAGCAGGCCGTTCTGCTCTGCGCCGTAGCTGGGGTTCGCACCGGGTGCGAAGGGGGTGAAGGCGGCACGGCCATCGGGCAGAGCGCCGGTGTACTTGCCGTAGACCACGTTGGAGGTGATGGTCAGGATGGAGGTGGTGGCCTCGGAGTTGCGGTAGGTGTGGCGCTTCTTGATCATCTCGAGGAAGGTCTTCAGCAGCCAGACGCCGATCTCGTCGGCGCGGTCGTCATCGTTGCCGTACTTCGGGAAGTCGCCCTCGATCTCGAAGCCGGTAGCAAGGCCAGCCTCGTCGCGGACGACCTTGACCTTGGCGTACTTGATGGCGCTCAGGGAGTCGATGACGTGGGAGAAGCCGGCGATGCCGGTGGCGAAGGTGCGGCGGACATCGGTGTCGATGAGGGCCATCTCAGCCTCTTCGTAGTAGTACTTGTCGTGCATATACTGGATGAGGTTCAGCACGTTGACGTACAGACCGGCCAGCCAGTCCAGCATCTGGACGTACTTGGGCAGGACCTCGTTGTAGTTCAGATACTCGCCGGTGATGGGGGCGTAGTTGGGGCCGCACTGCTCGTGGCTCTTCTCGTCCACGCCGCCGTTGATGGCGTAGAGCAGGCACTTGGCGAGGTTGGCGCGTGCGCCGAAGAACTGCATCTCCTTGCCGGTCTGGGTAGCAGACACGCAGCAGCAGATGGAATAATCGTCGCCCCAGACGGGCTTCATGACGTCGTCGTTCTCGTACTGGACCGAGCTGGTGTTGATGGACACCTTGGCGGCGTACTTCTTGAAGTTTTCGGGCAGGGCAGAGGAGTACAGAACGGTCAGGTTCGGCTCAGGTGCAGGGCCCATGTTCTCGAGGGTGTGCAGGAAGCGGTAGCAGTTCTTCGTGACCATGCTGCGGCCGTCCATGCCGATGCCGCCCACTTCCAGAGTTGCCCAGACGGGGTCGCCGGAGAACAGCTGGTTGTAGCTGGGGATGCGGGCGAACTTGACCATACGGAACTTCATGACCATGTGGTCGATAAGCTCCTGAGCCTCGCTCTCGGTCAGGATACCCTTGTCCAGATCGCGCTGGATGTAGATGTCGAGGAAGGTGGAGATGCGGCCCACGCTCATGGCGGCGCCGTTCTGGGTCTTGATGGCGGCCAGATAGCCGAAGTAGAGCCACTGGCAGGCCTCTTTTGCGTTCTTTGCGGGCTGGGAGATGTCGTAGCCGTAGGCCTCGGCCATCTTCTTCATGCCCTTCAGGGCGCTGATCTGGCGTGCGATCTCCTCGCGCAGGCGGATGACGTCATCGGTCATGGTGCCGTCGCCGCAGTTGGCGAGGTCCTCCTGCTTGAACTTGATGAGGGCGTCGATGCCGTACAGGGCCACACGGCGGTAGTCGCCCACGATGCGGCCGCGGCCATAGGTGTCGGGCAGGCCGGTGATGATGTGGGTGTGGCGGGCGGCCTTCATCTCGGGGGTGTAGGCGTCGAAGACGGCCTGATTGTGGGTGCGGGTGTAGTCGGTAAAGATCTTGTGCAGCTCCGCAGAGGGCTGGTAGCCGTAGGTGGTGCAGGCCTGCTCTGCCATCTTGATGCCGCCGTAGGGCATGAATGCACGCTTCAGGGGCTTGTCGGTCTGCAGGCCGACGATCTGCTCCAGATCTTTCAGGCTCTCGTCGATGTAGCCGGGGCCGTATGCGGTCAGGCTGCTGACGACGTCGGTCTCCATATCCAGCACGCCGCCCTTGGCGCGCTCGGCCTTCTGCAGCTTCTGCAGTGCGCCCCACAGCTTATTGGTCGCTTCAGTGGGGTCGGCGAGGAAGCTTTCGTCGCCGTTATAGGGCGTGTAGTTCTTCTGGATGAAGTCGCGGACGTTGACCTCCTCTTTCCAGATGCGGCCCTCAAAGCCTTCCCACTGTTCAAAATCGATCATTGGAACCTCCTTGCTCCTATCGCAATCCAACACCACAGCTGCTTTGCAATAGCTGGTTAGGATTGCCTAACTAATCTGTCTTAAAAAAGCCGCCGATTGCGGTCTTTTGAAGGCAGGGCGGTACTTCACGCAGAGGTATTTGGATGGCAACCTCCACGCTGCAAAAGCGGCTGCGGGCGGGCAATCGAGTCGGCCAGCAGCGGCTTTGACACTATAATAACAGTGATTCTCAGAAAAAGCAAGAGGAAACCTGTGGATTTTCCACAAGCGCGGGTACTTTTTGTTATGAAAAATGCTCATGGAGGCCATGGATAAAAAAATTGCAGAAAATTTGAAAAACAGGCTTGACAGTCATGACAAACTATGGTATCCTGTTGTCACGGCGAGGTTAGTTAAATCTAACCGAAGCTCCTCCGACTCCTCCGAAGAGATGCCTGCAACTCTCTTTGCGGAGGGCCGGTTCCTCCATTCCATTCTCCTATTCATAAAAAGGAAAGCGGCTTATGGTTTGCTCCGCTTTCCCTGCGCGCAGCGCAGGCGCTCTGGTACGGCGTCCTGTGCAAAAAAGAAACAAAATGCGGGACACACAGACTTGACCACCTGTGCGTCCCGCTTTTTGTTTGCCAAGGCTCTCCCTTTGGGGGAGGCTTTTTGCTGCGGAGGGGTTGTCTCTTGACACCCAAAGGGAGAGTACTATAATAAAGTATATCGGAAAAACGAGAAAAGTCGTTTTTCTCTGAAACGGCGAAAAAATGCTCTTTGGGAGGAAATGAATGAAAAAACTAGCGCGGGCCATCGTGCGGATGCGCAGGCTCATCCTCATTGCGGCGGTGCTGCTGCTCATCCCGGCGGCAGTGGGGGCCGTCGCCACGCCCATCAACTACGACATCCTCTCCTATCTGCCGCAGGAGCTGGACTCCCGGGTGGGGCAGCTGCTCTTAGAGACGGACTACCATCTGGCGTCCACCAACATGATCACCGTGGAGGGGATGCCCACAAACGACCTGCTGGCCATGAAGGCCGAGATCGACGAGGTGCCGGACGTGCTGAACACCTTCTGGCTCAGCGATGTGCTGGACCCGGCGGTGCCGGTGGAGATGCTGCCGGCAGACCTTCAGCAGTTCCTGTTCGGCAAGAACGACTCCACCATCCTCATCGTCCAGCTGGGTGGTTCCAGCGTCAGCGAGGAGACGATGGGGGCCGTGGCTCAGATCAAAAAAATACTGCGGAAGAACTGCTTCTTCGGCGGCATCAGCGTCATCCTGAGCGACACCAAGGAGCTGGTCATGGGGGAGATGCCCCTTTATGTGCTCTGCGCTGTGGCGGGGTGTCTGCTGGTGCTCTTCCTCTCGCTGGAAAGCTGGCTCACGCCCTTCCTCTTCATGCTGGGGCTGCTCTTCCCGCTGGTGTATAACTTTGGTACGAATATTTTTCTGGGGCAGGTCTGCTTCATCACCGAGGCGCTGGCGGCAGTTTTGCAGCTGGGCGTGACGATGGATTTTTCCATCTTCCTGCTCCACCGCTACGAGGAGGAAAAAGCCTCCTGTGCCTCCAACGAAGAGGCGATGGAGAACGCCATCTGCAAGACCATGAGCTCCATCGCGGCGTCCAGCCTCACCACCATCGCGGGCTTTCTGGCCCTCTGTGCCATGCAGCTGACGCTGGGCGCAGACCTTGGCGTCGTCATGGCGAAGGGCGTGGCGCTGGGCGTTCTCTGCACCATCGTCATCCTGCCCTCGCTCATCCTCTTCTTTGACCGGTGGGTGGAAAAATACCGCCACCGCACCTTCATGCCGCGGCTCACCCATCTGAGCCATTTTGTCTCCAAGCACCCGGTGCCTGTGGTGGCGGTCTTTCTCCTGCTGATGATCCCCTTCGGGCTGGCCCAGAGCAGGACGGACATCTACTACAATATTTTTGCAGCTCTGCCGCAGGATATGCCCGGCATCGTGGGCACGAACAAGCTGGGCGAAGACTTTGGCATGATGACCAACCACTTCATCCTCGTCCGGGAGGAGCTGACGGCCTCGCAGGTATCCGGCCTCTGCGACGAGATCAAGGGGGTGGACGGCATCACGCAGGTGGTCAGCCTCGACTCCATCGCAGGCCCCGGCTTTGAGACGGAGCTTTTGCCTGACGAACTGATGAACATCGTGCAGAACGGCGGCTATAAGCTCATCCTCGCCAACGGCTGTTACAAATCCGGCAGCGACGCCCTCAATGCGCAGGTGGACGAGCTGGTCCGCCTCGTCAAGACCGCAGACCCCGAGGGCCTCGTCACCGGCGAGGGAGCCATGATGAAGGACCTCGTGGAGATCGCGGACGAGGACTTCAAAAACGTCAACATCTGGTCCATCGCGGCGGTGCTGGTCATCATCGCGCTGTCCTTCCGCAGCCTGTCGGTGCCGGTGCTGCTGGTGGCCAGCATCGAGGCGGCCATCGCCATCAATATGGGCATTCCTTATTTCATCGACGACTCACTGCCCTTCATCGCCAGCATCGTCATCGGCACCATCCAGCTGGGCGCGACGGTGGACTACTCCATCCTCATGACCACCCGCTACCGCGAAGAGCGGCTGGCCCTCCGCTCGCCCAAGGCCGCAGCCCAGCAGGCGCTGGAACATTGCAGCCAGAGCATCCTGACAAGCGGCCTGACCTTCTTCGCAGCCACCTTCGGCGTCGCGGCCATCAGCAAGGTGGAGCTGCTGGAAAGCATCTGTATGCTCATCTCCCGAGGCGCGCTCATCAGCATGGCGGTCATCCTGCTGGTGCTGCCCGCCGCGCTGATGCTGCTGGACGGCCTCATCTGCCGCACGACATACCACTGGCTCACCGCCCCCAACGCTGCAAAGGAGTGAATCATATGAAAAAAACGCAGGATCTTCTGCGCCGCGCTGGCGCTGCGGCGCTTGCCCTGACCATGACGGTCGGCCTCTGTCGGCCCGCTTTTGCGGCGACGAAAGCCCCCTTTTCGAAGGATGAGACGGTCTACGCCGTCATGGCAGCAGACGGCTCGGTCCAGAAGACCACCGTCAGTGAGCACCTCTACGCTGCCGACGGCCTCGCCGGAGTGGAGGACAAGTCCACCCTGAAGAACATCGTGAACACCGAGAGCTTCGCCGAGTATACCCGGAACGGCGACACGCTGGTCTGGAACACCGACGACACCGACGTCTACTATAAGGGCGACACCGACCGGCAGCTCCCCATCTCCGCGAAAGTGACCTATACGCTGGACGGCAGGACCGCCCCCCTGAGCGAGCTTCTGGGCCGGAGCGGCCACCTCGTGCTTACCATCGACCTGACCAACAACGAGAAGGGAACGCTGACGGTGGACGGAAAAGAGCGCACCGTCGTCACCCCGCTGGTGACAGCGGTGGGTGTCGTGCTGGGCGGGGACGCCCGCAACGTCAACGCCGTGAACGGCCTGCTGGAAAGCGCGGCCAAGAGCAGCGTGGCAGCCTTCGTTGCCCTGCCGGGCGTGAGGGCGTCCCTCGACGGCCTTCTGCCCCAGCAGGTGGACGGTGTGACCCGGTACTTACAGGACAGCGTGACCGTGGAGGCCGATGTAGAAGAGCTGACAGCACCTCAGATCCTGCTGGCCTGTGCTGCCACCGCCGAGGCGCTGGGGCAGGGGGATGAGGTCTTCGACCTCGACAGCCTCAACGGCCTGACCGACGGCATCGCGGCCCTGAACGATGCCATGAGCCAGCTTCTGGACGGTGCTTCCCAGCTGAAGGCGGGCGCGGCCCAGCTTGCCGCTGGTTCGCTGGCCCTACTGGATGGCGTGAATCAGCTGGACGGCGGTCTCGGCCAGTTGACGGAGGGGCTGGACACCCTGACCTCCAACAATGCCGCCCTGACCTCCGGCGCACAGCAGGTGGCCGACGGCGTGCTGGACTCCGCCAACCAGACCCTCATGGAAAATGGTCTCATCGACACCCCCATGACGTGGGATACCTACGAGGCCGTCATCGACGACATCCTCTCGCTGGGGGAGAAAACGCTGGCGGCAGGCCGCAAAAAGATGGTGCGCACCATCTGGGAGCAGGCTCCTCAGTTCAAGGCCAGCCAGCTGGACATCGCCCTCTACCTCGCGGCCACCAAAACGGGGCACGACCTTGAGGCTGCGCTGCGCCTGATGCAGAGCTTCTCCCCCGATTTCATCGTGGGCTGGCTGAAAAAGCTCACCGACAGCGACGCCCAGCAGAAGATCCACGATGAGCTGGTCTACCAGACCGCCAACAGTGAGGACATGGCCAGCGTCCGCGCCTTGAAAGAGAATCTGGGACAGATCCGGCTCTTCGTGTCCAGCGTCGGCCAGTACGCCGACGGCGTGGCTGCAGCCGCCGAGGGCGCTCACATCGCCAAGGAGGGCAGCGCCCGGCTGGCCGGCGGCGCATCCGCCCTGTATGACGGTGTGCTCCAGCTCCAGAACGGCACCGACCAGCTCAACGGCGGCCTCGTGCAGTTCAATGAGGAGGGCATCTCTCAGCTCACCGGCGCACTGGACGCCGACCAGCTCCACGCTCTGCAAGCCGTAGTGGAAGAGATGACCAGCCGCCTCGCCGGTTACACCAGCTTCGCCGGTGCGCCCGAGGGGGCAGAGCAGAGGGTGAAGTTCATCTACAAGACCGCCGAGACGCCCGCCGAAACGGCCCCGGTGGAGACGGCAGCAGACAACGCCTCGGAGGGCAATTTCTTCGTCCGCCTGTGGCACCGCCTGCTGGCGCTGTTCGGGCTGTAAAAATCAGAATAACGTAAAAAACAAGCCCCCGGAGAGTGAAATCTCCGAGGGGCTTGTGCGTTATATGGTCAAAGCTTTTTGATTAGCGGTCTACGATGGAGCCGTCCTCGTGCTGTACAAACTTGCCGTATCTTCCTTTGAAGGGGAACACTGTGCCAATGTCGTCCAACAATTCGATGCCAAGACCCGGGCCGTCCGGGATTTGGATGTAGCCATTTTTGATGGCAAACGGCTGCTTCATTTCTTTGTCCAGACGGCAGTGACCCTCGTCGTCCACCGGATATTCCTGAATCTCAAAGTTGGGGATGCAGGCATCCAGCTGCAAGCAGGCTGCGGTGGAAATCGGACCAAGCGGGTTGTGCGGGATAATGTAGATGGATTTTGCCTCAGCCAGCGCAGCAATTTTTTTGCCAGCCGTGATGCCGCCTGCAACGCACATATCCGGGCGCACATAGCGCACATGGGAGGCAGTCATAAACTCGTCGAACTCCATCAGATTGATAAAGCGTTCGCCCGTGGCAACCGGTAAATCGATTTCCTCGGTCAGCTTGGTCATCGCCGCCATATTGTCGGGGATGGGGTCTTCGTAGAAGTAGGGGCGGTACGGTTTCAGAGCGTGTGCGCACTCGATGGCTTGAGCCGGAGTCAAGCCGCGGTGGCACTCAATGGCAATGTCCGTCTCCCAGCCCACAGCCTCGCGGATAGCGGCCATCTGACGCTCCATACGGTACACGACCTGCGAGAAGTTCTCGCCGCACCGACCGTTTTCGTCCTCGGGGTGGCCGATGGAGTACCGGATGGCAGTGTAGCCCTGATTTTTCAAATCCAGTGCCTTCAAAGCGAAGTCTTCGGGAGTCTTCGCTTTGAAGTTGACATAAATGCGTGCCTTGTCGCGCACTTTTCCGCCCAGAAGCTCATAGATGGGGGCGTTGTAATATTTGCCCTTCAAATCCCACAGAGCAATGTCGATGCCGGAAATCGCCGCCATGACCACGGAGCCGCGGAAATGCATACAGCGGGTCAGGCCATTGTTGATATATTCGATGTTCAGCGGGTCGAGGCCGATGAGGTGGTGCTCCATTGCGTGGATACACTCGGCGGTTGCTTCCTGATAGCACCATGCACCGCATTCGCCGTAGCCCACAAGTCCGGTGTCGGTATGAACTTTGACGAAAAGATAGCGCTGTCCTGCCAGAATTGTTTCGATATTTGTGATTTTCATAGAGTTGCTCCTATCAGAATGCCGGGAACACGGTCATGATGAAGAAGATATAGCCGACGCACAGCAGCACAGAAATCAGCCAGCCCTGCTTGAGCAGAGACTTCTGGTCGTAACCGCCTGCGGCCATTGCCATAGGAATGGCGGGGGTAGCCATAGGAGTCAGAATGGCGGACATCGAGCCGGAGAAGCAGAGCAGGATGGGGCCGATGGGATTGGCGCCCAGAGCCTGACAGGTCATGATGGCAATGGGGATAAAGATGCCGTAAACTGCCTTGTTCAGCATGAGTTGGGTGAACAGGAAGCTGACAATGAAGAAGGCTGCGCCCAGCAGATAGCCGTTCTGGGAGTTGGCCAGCAGGCCGGAAACGGCATTACCTACAATATCACCGGCACCAGTGTTGGTCAATGCGGTTGCCATTGCAAGGCAGCCCACATAGATGCAGGAAGTGGAAACAGGGATGGCTTTGATGGCTTCTTTCTCACTCAGAACGCCGCAGAGAACAGTCAGAAGCGCAGCGGTAAAGGTGATTTTCCAAGTGGCGATGCCGTGGAACTCGCGGGTGATGAGCAGCAGGATGGTGCCAAAGAAGATGACGACACCGGCAGTCTCGGAGAACTTGCTCAGGGGCTTTTTGTCTTCACGCTTCTGCGCTTTGACCTCGATGGGGATAATCGGCTGCTCGGGAGCATTCTTGTAGCCGTAAAAATAAGCCCACAGCAGCGTCAGAATTGCCAGGGGCAGACGGGCAATCATAAAGTCCATCGGAGTCAGAGCCACATCGGTGATGCCGTAGCCTTCCAGATAGCCGTTGAACATACCGGCGTCGGTGATTGCAGCGCTGAGGGGCAGTGCGCAGCAGCAGACGATGGATACGACGCACAGGGGATACATGGTTTTGGACGGGCTGACGCCGAAGGATTCGCTCATGGCAAAGCACATGGGGAAGACGATGGCATAAACGGTCAGCGGGCTGTTGAGGAAGTTGGTCAGAAGGAATGCGATAATCAGATAACCGAGATAGGCTCGCTTGAAGGAGCCGCCGGAAATCTTCACGATTTTGTCAGAGAGCTTGTCAATAAACTGGGTACGGTTCAGGCCGGCGGCCACGACGAACATCGTGACAATTACGATGTTGTTGGTGTTGCTGAAACCGGCTAGAGCGTCCTTGCCGCTGATGCATCCGGTGAACACCAGAACAATCAGAGTAGCCAGTGCAGTGATGCCCATAGGGAACTTGTTCCATGCAAAACAGAGCATGGAAAGCACGAATACGATGATACAGATGGTCAGTGTGCTCATAATTGCCTCCAATTTTTTCCGTTCAGAGCAGAGACCCCTGCTGGCGCCCGCCGGGGAGCTTGTTGCCGCAAAACGTATTTTATGGCATTATTTTACCGTATCTTCGTGCCTTTGTCTTTCCGCTTTTTTAGGCTTGTCCAAAAATAAACAAAGTTTTCATCATGCGGTCTTTGCAGAGCCGCTCACAGAAAAAAGCCATAAAATCACCCACCGAAATCTATGCTTGGGCAGAAAAAACAAGAATTATGCCACAAAATGAAACATTCTTGTGCTTTTTCCGCACCAAAGAAATCGGGTGGGGGATTTTTCAGATTTTGCGGTTCTGAATCTGCTTTGTGATTTTCTCGAGTTGCAATGCAATTTCGTCCAGAAGCTGTCTGTCCAGCTCAAGCGACCGCAAGGGAGGAAAGGCGTTTTCAGAGGTGGACATATCAACGGATTCCAGATGAAGATAACTTTTCAGCTTTTGCTCCACAAAGGAATTTTCCCGTTCCACATAGGCGTGAGAGCTTTCCGACCAGCGTGGAACGGTAATCTCGGTAAGGGAGCGGCGGTATTCGGAAGGTGTGCGCCCGAATACTTCTTTGAATTTGGTGTTGAACGCTTTGATGTCCTGAAAACCGCTGTCGGCAGCAATGTCCAGTATTTTTTTGTCGGTCTGCTGCAGGGCAAATATTGACTCCCTCAGACGCTTCCGGGTGACATAATCGTAAAAATTGACACCGACATTATCCCGGAACAGCTGAGATAGATAACTCGGGTTATAGCCCATCTGCTCGGCGAGGCTGTTCAGCATGACTTTTTCCTGATAGTGCTTTTCAATGTATTGAATCATCTGCTGTACCAACAGCCTGCTTCGGCTGCTGCTGATGCCCGATTTGCCGGAAGCAGTCTGTCGAAACTGGCTTTGCAGCAGCTCCAAAAGCGGGTACAAGCCGCTTTGCATCTGAAGAAGATTTTTCTGTTCATCCGTTTCCATCGCAAGCAGCATTTTGGTCATGTACATTCGCAGCAGCCGATATGGCAGCTGTGCGCGGGAGCTGCTGTCTGTGAGCAGCTGAAACCGTAATGCACGATAATTCGCATCATATGCTTCAAAGACCGTCGGCGAAAAACGAATCAGAAAGGCGAGACAGTCTGCACTGCGTGCCAGTGTTGCATGACCTTCGTTGGAATTAATCAGAATCATGTCGTCTTCTTCCAGCTGATAGACACAGCCTCCGGTGCAGATGTCCGCTCTGCCGCGCAGAATGACGAGAAGTTCGATTTCATCGTGCCAATTATAATGGAAGGTTCCGAGCGCATAAACGTATTCCCGCAGGAACAGTTTCTGTGCGTCGTCTCTGTATTGGAAGAAATACTTTGGCGTTTCCATCGTCGGCCAGCTCCTTTTTATTGTCTAGGCTGCTTTTTCTTCTCCGGTGTCATTCTGGACAGGGCACATACCACCTCACAATGAGCGCTGTGGGGGAACATATCCACCGGGGTAAAGCCCTCGGCACGGTAGCCCTTCTGGGTCAGGAGGGCGAGGTCGCGGGCCATCGTCTCGGGGTTGCAGCTGACGTAGACGATCCGCTTCGGGGCCATGCGGGCTACGCTCTCAATAAAAGCGGGCGTCGAGCCTTCCCGGGGCGGGTCCATGAAGACGACATCGGCCTTCTGGCCCGCGTCGGCGGCTTCCCGGATCCATGCTGTGGCGTCGGCGGCGAAGAAGCGGGCGTTTTTCACGCCGTTGTGCTTTGCGTTGCCGATGGCATCCCGGACGGCGTCCCGGTTCAGCTCCACACCCACCACCTGACGGGCCTTGTCGGAGGCCGTCAGGCCGATGGTGCCGATGCCGCAGTAGGCGTCGAGGACGACCTCTCTGCCGGTGAGGCGGGCGGCGTCCACGGCCAGCCCGTAGAGCACGGCGGTCTGGATGGGGTTGACCTGATAGAAGCTGCGGGGGCTGAGGGCGTAGGTCTTGCCGCAGAGGGTGTCGAGGATGAAGCCCTTGCCGTAGAGGACTTTTTCGTCCTCGCCCAGAACGACGCTGGTGCGGCGGGGGTTGTAGTTCTGGACGACGGTGGTGACGGGGACGCCCCGCTTTTCGGCCTCGGCCAGCAGGGCCTTGACGAAGTTCTTTGCGCCGGGCAGGACGGGCTGGGCAGTGACCAGCACGACCATCACCTGACCGGTGGCGACGCCCCGGCGGAGCAGACAGTGGCGCAGCAGGCCGGTGCCCTTGTCCTCGTGGAAGGGCTGGTAGCGGCAGGCGTTGGCGGCGGCGCGGACGGCCAGCATCACCTTGTCCAGCACCTCGTCCTGAAGCAGGCAGCTCTCCACCGGAAGCACCTTGTGGGTGCGGGCCGCGTAGATGCCGGAGGTGAGTTTTCCACCGGGGGCGGGTGCAAAGGTGGAGATCACTTTATTGCGGTAGTGATAGGGCGTCTCCATCCCCCGGATGGGGGCGACAGGGCCGTATTTGCCCAGCAGGGCGCGGACGGCGGATTCTTTCTTTTTGAGCTGTTCGGCGTATTCGGTGCTCAGCATCGGGCAGCCGCCGCAGTTTTGGGTGCGCAGTTTGCAATCCATAAATAATATCCTCCAAAAAAGCCAGACCGGAAGGCCCGGTGCCTTACGGATGGCAGTACATTGGCTCGACCTCTGGGAGAGGGCTAACCGTAGGGGTCGTACAGATCGTATTCTTCCGCCTCTGCGTGCTTTTCGTTCAGCACGGCGATGGCCTGTTCCAGTTCGCTCTGGGAGCAGCCGCTCTCGCTCACCAGCGCCCGCACGGCCTGTGCGAGGTCGCCGCCGAAGACGGTGTCCAGACGCTGGCGCATGGTGAAGACGCCGTAGGCCCGGCGGGTGACGGTGGGGGAGTAGAGGTTGCGATTCTGCTCCTTGGTGCAGATGACCCAGCCTTTTTCTTCCAGCCGGTACAAAAAATTCAGCACGGTGGCAGCGGCCCAGCCTTTTGCGGCCAGACGCGCCCCGATGTCCCGCCGCGACGCAGGCGGCTTGCAGTCCCACAGGGCCAGAAGCACCTGCTCCTCTGCCGCCGAAAGGGGCTTCAATCGGTCCGGAATGCCATACATGGGGCGTTTCTCTCCTTTTCTGAGCGAAAACTTGATTTTACATTTGTCTTAGATACTGCCATTATAACAGAAATCGACGGAGAGAGCAAGGGCGGAAAATCCAGCATTCATGCGGGAATAGGGCATATATTTTACAGATGTCTCTGAAAACGTCCCTGTGGCAAAGACATTTGTGCGCTTCGTGCTGATGGCCCGGACTTTGGAGGCCGAACTTTGTGCAAAGATGCTCTTGTTTTGCACCCCCTGAAACCATTATACTACGGACAAATCCAGAGCACAACGCCCGAAGGGGCCGTCAGGAAGAGGAAAAGGAGAGTGCGATCCATGGCACGAGTTTATAATTTCAGCGCAGGTCCCAGCATGTTACCCGAAAAGGTGCTCAAGCAGGCTCAGGCAGAGCTGCTCGAGTATGGCGACAGCGGCCAGAGCGTGATGGAGATGAGCCATCGCAGCAAGTGGTTCGACGCCATCATCACGGACACCGAAGCCACCCTGCGCCGGGTGATGAACATTCCGGATAACTATAAGGTCGGCTTCTTTCAGGGCGGCGCGACCCAGCAGTTCGCCATGGTGCCCCTGAATTTTATGACCACCGGCAAGGCCGACTACATCGTCACCGGCAACTTCTCCAATCTGGCCGCCAAGGAGGCCGCAAAGTTCGGCGAGGCAAAGATCGTCGCCTCCAGCAAGGACAGGAACTTCACCTATATCCCCGATGTGAACGCCATCGATTACGACAAGGACGCCAGCTACATCCACATCTGCCAGAATAACACCATCTTCGGCACCCAGTACGTCGAGCTGCCGCAGGTGGAGGGCGTGCCGCTGGTGGCCGATATGAGCTCCATGATCCTCTCCAAGCCCGTGGATGTGACGAAATACGGCTGCATCTACTTCGGCGTCCAGAAGAACGTCGCCCCCGCTGGCATGGCCATCGCCATCGTCCGGGACGACCTGCTGGGCCACGCGGCCGACACTGTGCCCACCATGATGAACTACACCACCCTGCTGGCCAAGGACAGCATGTACAACACCCCGCCCTGCTGGTGCATCTACATGACCGGTCTGGTGCTCAAGTATCTGGAGAATGACATCGGCGGCCTCGCCAAGATGCAGGAGATCAACGAAGCCAAGGCAAAGGTCCTCTACGACTACCTCGACGGTCAGGACTTCTTCAAGAACCCCGTCGAGCACCGTTACCGCAGCACCATGAATGTCACCTTCACCAGCCCGGACCCCGACCTCGACAAGAAGTTCTGCGCCGAGGCCGCAGACGCCGGCTTCGTCAACCTGAAGGGCCACCGCCTCGTGGGCGGTATGCGCGCCTCCATCTACAACGCAATGCCCGCCGAGGGCGTTGACAAGCTGGTGGACTTCATGGAGAAGTTCCGCAAGGAGAATGCGTGATTCGTACCGTCCTCGCCCTCTCAGTCACCTTCGGTGACAGCTCTCCCAAAGGGAGAGCCTAAACCTGACCGTCAGGCCAAAGCCTCTCCCTTTGGGAGAGGTGGATTTGCGAAGCAAAGACGGAGAGGGCAAGCCCGTTTGAAAAAGGAGATAAAGCAATGTTTACGATAAAAACCCTGAACGCTATCAGCCCGGTGGGTCTGACAAAGCTGAACAAGAACCTCTTCGACGTGTCGGTGGACGCTGACGCCCCGGACGGCATCCTCGTCCGCAGCGCTGACCTGCTGAACACTACCTTCAACGACGGTCTGCTGGCCATCGCCCGCGCCGGTGCAGGCGTCAACAACATCCCCCTCGACCGGTGCAGTGAGCAGGGCATCGTGGTCTTCAACACCCCCGGCGCCAACGCCAATGCCGTGGCCGAGCTGGTCATCGGAATGCTCATCGCAGGCAGTCGCAACGTGCCTGCCGCTGCCCAGTGGACGCAGGGCCTTGCCGGAGATCCCGCCATGGCAAAGAGCGTGGAGAAGGGCAAAAAGCAGTTCGTGGGTAACGAGATCAAGGGCAAGACCCTCGGCGTCATTGGTCTGGGTGCCATCGGCTCCCGCGTCGCCAACTGTGCCATCGAGCTGGGCATGGAGGTCTACGGCTACGACCCCTACATCTCCATCGATGCTGCGTGGAATCTGAGCAGTCAGGTCCGCCACTGCGTCAACCTGAACGATATGCTGCCTCTCTGCGACTACATCACCATCCATGTGCCCTATCTGCCCACCACCAAGGACACCATCAACGCCCAGACGCTGGCCCTCTGCAAAGACGGCGTCAAGCTGCTGAACTATGCCCGCGGCGAGCTGGTCAACACCGACGCCCTGCTGGAGGCCCTCGACACCGGCAAGGTGTCCGACTACATGACCGACTTCCCCTCCGAGGCTCTGCTGGGCCGTCCGGGCGTCATCTGCACGCCCCATCTGGGCGCGTCCACCCCGGAAGCGGAGGACAACTGCGCCGTCATGGCCGCGCAGGAGATCAGCGACTACCTCAAGAACGGCAATATCACCCACTCGGTGAATATGCCCGAGGTGCACCAGCCCCGCGCCGGAGGCAAGCGCATCTGCATCATCCACAAGAATGAGCCGGGCATGATCAGCCAGATCACTGCCCTGACCACCGAGGCGGGCCTGAACATCGAGAACATGGTCAACAAGAGCAAGAAGAACATGGCCTACACCATGCTGGACGCCACCGGCGCAGTGGACGCCGCGCTGGCTGCAAAGCTCTCGGCGATCCCCGCCGTTATCCGGGTGCGCATCCTGTAAGAGAACGGAGAAGGGCCGCTGCCATCCAGAGCAGCGGCCCTTTTGCTTGAATCCCGTTATTGACCCTGACAGGGATTTGCGGTAAAATTATCCTAGCTGGGTCATGGGCACCAGCCCGCCCGGCGAAGATGATGAATACAGGAGGTTTGTCCATATGAAGGCCAAAAGAATGCTCTCGCTGCTCCTGACAGCAGCCCTCATGCTGAGCATGATGACTCCGGCGTTTGCCGCAGCGGCCCAGACCGAGCTGCCCCCCGCTTCGCAGACTCAGATGGAGGAGACCAACGAGGCCGTCTCCATCCGCCTGCAGGCCACCGGCAAGCTGGTCTATGGCTCCCCGTTCGAGCTGTCGGTGGTCACCCGCCCGGCAGACGTACAGTATATCGGCGTGGTGCTGGGCGTCAAGGGCGAAGCCAAAGGCTACGTCACCCTCGTGCTCTCCGATAAGCTCCGCACCCTGCTCAAGATGATACCCCTGCCCCGCAAGATGTCCAAGACCCCCGATCAGGTGGAGGAGTTCAACGTCTATGCCTACGTCAAGCAGCTCATCGACGGAAACGACGTCAGCGTGCTTCTGAGCGTGGCCGATGAGGTCGTCAAGGTGATGGATGCCCTGAAATTCTATATCCCCACCCTGAAGGATATGTCGCTGGGCCTTAAGCTCTCGCTGGAAATGATCCGCCGCTACCTGCCTGAGGGCGTGTTCAGCCGCATCTATCTGGATGAACAGCCGGTGGATTCGGGCCGGTACATCGCGGGTGCTGTGGCGCTGCAATCCGGCGACCTGAACACCGCCGGTGTGGCCATGTTCCGGATCAAGCCCAAGACGGAGGGCGTCCGCCTCTACTGGGCCGAGGAGCTGCCCGCTGTGACGCTGGCCGAGGCCGAAGCCCACAACACCGGCGCTCTGCTGGAGTCGGACGGCGTGGTGGCCAATGACGCAAAGGTCACTTACACCTATAAGAAGAAGGGCCTGTTCAGCAGCAAGTCCACCGAGTTCCCCACCGAGCCGGGTACCTACACCCAGACCGCTCAGGCCACGGGCAACTACTCCTGCGAGAAGATCACCCGCACCATCGTGATCTATTAACGTCAACAGAAAAACCTCCCGTACGCCAGTACGGGAGGTTTTTTCTGTCTTGCTTACATCCGGAACCGCCAGCCCCAGCCGCCTCCGCAGCAGCAGTTGCACAGCAGGTTGAGCAGGATCATGCTCCAGCACCAGCGCATCAGCCCGCCGGGCTGGGCGTAGGTGGTCTGGGTGCGGTAGGTCTGGCCGGGGTTCTGCATCCGGCGCAGGTGCATCTGATATTCGGTGTTATTGGGGTCCAGCTGGACAGCGCGGCGGGCGTCCTGCAGCGCGTCGATGCTGTTGCCGAGGCCCTGATTGGCCAGCGAGGAGAGGTAGTACCACCGTGCCGAGCGGCTGTTCATGCCATCCAGCACCCGGCGGGCCTCCGCGTAGCGGCCATTCGAAACAAAGTTGCGGGCCGCCTGCATCTCGGGGCTGTCCGAGCCGGAATAGCTGGCCCCGCTCTGCTGCTGATAGCCGCCGAAGCCGAACCCAAAGCCAAAGGGGTCGAACCCGAAGTCGAAATCGCCCTGCTGCCAGCCGTTTGAGCCGTAGCCCTGCTGGTAGCCGCTGTACCCCTGCTGGTAGCCGCCGTAGCTCTGCTGGCCATAGCCGGACGGGCCGCCCATCTGAGGCCCGGTCTCGCCTTTGGTGATGGCGTCATAAGCCGCCTGCACCTCCTTGAAGTGCTCCTCTGCGGTGGGGTCGTTGGGGTTCAGGTCAGGGTGCCAGCGCTTGCACTTGGCCCGATAGGCTTTCTTTATCTCGTCGTCGGTCGCGCCGCGCTGGATGCCCAGCACCTCATAGGGATCTCTCATGGGTCTACTTCCTCACGTCTCTCTCAGGCCTTGCGCGGCCCTTTCGTTCCATACAGTATTACAGTCTACAGGACAGCGCCTGTAAAATCAAGCGCAAATCAAAAGAATATCCGCCTTTTGGGCGGAATCGTTTATTTTTTTCCGGCTTCCTTGGCCTGTTTGCAGTTGTATTTGAGCCATACACCGGAGTACAGGATGTTCCGCAGCAGGTCGGCATCCTCCACACAGGGCAGACGCTCGAAGCTTCTGGCGCACCGGGCCAGAAGCAGCTCGAAGATGTCCCGCATCTCCTCCTCATAGTCGGGCTGGCGGCTGAGGGAGCGCAGCGGGTTGTACGCCCCTTTTTTCTCGTCCCGGGCGAGGTCGTCGTAGGCATCCAGCAGGTAGATGAACTTGCCCAGATGGAAGCCGATGCTTCGCAGCTCGGGGGACCAGTGATCCTGCCGGTAGTCGAACAGCTCGGCCATCAGCTCCCCGAAGCAGCCAGACACTGCATCGAGGTCTTCGCTGCCCTCGGCTTCCAGCCGGGCCAGACGGTCGAGGCAGGAGCGGATGGCGGCGCACTGACGAGGCCAGCGCTTGGCGGCCTCCTGCGTGGGGGCGTCCAGCAGCCTTTCGAAGCCGAGGCCGAGGAGGCTGCGGTCGTCGTTCCACTTGTCGGCGGCGTTGTAATAGTGGAGGGCCACGCTCAGATCGGCGCAGTAGTCGGTGGGGCCGCTGTGCCGCCAGCTCACCTTCCGGATGGGGTGGATGGGGCAGTGGCTGCTGCCGGTGATGCACGCGCTCTCGCCCTCATAGAGGCTGGAGAGCAGCAGGTTCAGGAAGGTCAGGTCATAGCTCAGGGTCAGACGGCCCCGCAGCCCGTGGAGCGCGCCGATACGGCGGCAAAGCCCGCAGTAGGCCGTGCGGTAGCGGGCCTTGGCCGCATCGTCCAGTGCGGCCTGATCAGGGATGACGTATCCAAACATGGCTCAGCTCTTCTTGATGAACTGGGTGCCGCAGCGGGGGCAGGAGATCTGGATGCGGCCCCGGCCCCGGGGCACCCGCAGCTTCTGGCGGCACTGGGGGCAGCGGTAGTAGTGGTAGAGCTTGCGGTTGTTCCACTGGTCGCGCAGGCTGCTGAATTTGCTGCGGATGCGGTCCTTCACGGCGTAGTATCGATAGTTCTCCTCGGTGCGCTTGGAGATGTTGCGGCTGAACATCCGGTAGTAGCAGAAGCCCAGCAGCACCACGCCGACATACAGCAGCAGAGGAAGCCGGGTGAGGATATAGGCCAGCACCAGCACAAGGGATGCGATGTTCAAAAACTGGTTCAGGCCGTCGGTGCCGTAGCGGCCGATCATGAACTGGCGGATCTTTTCTTTCATAAACGTCCTTCCTCATAAAAGAGGGGCGGGTGCGCCGCCCCTCGGTATTTTTCTGCTCTCAGGATACCATGCAACCATGAGAAAATTTTGAACAGAGTGCAAACCTATCGTAAAGAGACGGGATTTAACCCCTCTCCTCCTCCCGGCGGCGGATGGTAAGGGAGGCTTCGGTGTCCAGCGCACCTTCCATCCGGCAGCGCAGCCGGGCCGGGCCGGCCTCGCCGGTGGTGGCAAGATAGGTGCCTGCCATGCCGCCCCGCAGGGGCACGACGCTGGGGCCGAGGATGCGCAGCGGCCCCTCCACGCTCAACTGGACGGCCTCGCCGCAGTAGGGCAGGAGGTTGCCGTTCTGGTCGATGGCCCGGAGGCTGACGGCGGCGCAGTCCCATGTGGGGCCGTCGGTGAGGATGGGGTTGTGGACGGTGCATTCCAGCCGGACGCTCTGCACCGGCTCTTTCACGACGGTGCGGACGGCCCGGCCATGCCACACCGCCTCGAAGCGGTAGACGGCGGAGGGACTGCCCAGCACACCGATATATTTGTAGTAGAGCTGCAGCAGCTCATTCCAGCTCAGACGCAGCGAGTACATCCGCGCCCGGGACAGGGGCGAAAGCTCCATGGCGTCCCGGCGCATCTCGTTGAGGATGGCGGCTACCTGCGGCGCAGCGGCCCGGTCGAGGCCCTCATACTTTTCCAGCAGCAGGCCCACGAAGTCGTGGATCTCGATGGGCGGGTGAGGCAGAGCCGCGAAACGGCCCCGGCGGTCGGGTGCGAACTCGGCCACGAAGTCGTTGTCCCGGTAGAACCGCAGGCTGTCGGCGTTGGTGAAGGCCCAGCACGCCCCCGCAAAGCCGCCCGGATGATCGCCCAGCGCCATGGTGGACGAGACCTCCAGCACGATGTCAGAGGGGGAGCGGGGGAGCTTCTGGCTGGCGTAGACAGCGGCAGAGAGCTTGGGGTTGCGGAACAGGTCCATCACGCCCTGATAGCTGATGCGGTCGCCGCTGCCGAACTCCCGATGGGTGTTGTAGTCGGTCATGCACCAGCCGAAGCTGCCGGCCACCCCCTGCTGGGCGATGGTGTCGTTGAGGACCGCGGCATAGCGCAGCGCCTGTGCCAGACGGTGCGGCTCGTCGTCGAAGGGCTTGGCCGGGAACTGTGCTCCCTCGAACTCGCTGATGAGGTAGCCTTTCCGGGGGTCGGGGGTGACGGCAGTGCGGGCCTCGCAGCCGACGCCCCGGCCCCGGTAGGAGTAGTCGGTGTAGGCGTAGACGTCCTCCAGAAGCTGGCTGCGGCGGGTGCTGCGGGTGCCCGCCGTGGGGCGGGTGGGGTCGAGGCGGCGGACCGTCTCGTTGGTGCGCTTATAGAAGCTCTCGTCGTCGGCGCTGCCGCAGACCCGGACGCCCCAGAGGAAGATGCTGGGATGGCTGCGGCACTGGCAGACCATTTCGCGGCAGTTCTGCAGCGCCTGCGCTTTCCAGATGTCGTCGCCCACATACTGCCAGCCGGGCATCTCCACAAAGACCAGCAGACCCAGCTCGTCGCAGGCGTCGAGGAAGGCGGGGCTGGGGGGCATCGTGAGCCGGACGGCGTTGCAGCCCAGCTGCTTTTTCAACAGCTGGGCGTCCAGACGCTGGATGCTGTCAGGCATGGCATAGCCCTGATAGGCGTAGCTCTGGGGGCGGTTGAGGCCCCGCAGCTCCACCCGCTGGCCGTTGAGATAAAGCCCTCCGGCCACGAACTGTAAGGTGCGGAACCCGAAGCGGCAGCTCTTTTCGTCCAGCACCCGGTCGGGCAGACCGCCGGTGCCGGGCCGGATGAGCCGGACGGTGAGGGTGTAGAGGGTGGGGTGCTCGATGCTCCACGGATGGACGCTGTTCAGCGCGCCGGTGATGGGCAGCGAAAGCTCACCGGTATAAAAAGCCCGGCTGCCCGAGGGGCTTCGGATCTCGGCCTGTAGCGTGCAGCCCACCGTCTCGCCCACGGTGGCGGTGTAGATGCGGAAACCGCCCTCGGCCTTCGTCTCGATGAAGATGTCCCGCAGGTAGGCAGTTTCCTTGACGTCAAGGCAGACGGCGCGGCAGATGCCGCCGTAGGTGAGAAAATCCATCTGCCCGCCGAAGGGCGGGATGTTCAGGTCCTCGCGGCTGTCGCAGCGGACGGCCACCACGTTTTTCTGGCCCAGATGGAGGGCGCTGGTCAGGTCTACCGTAAAAGCGGTGTAGCCGCAGCTGTGGTGGAACACCCGCCGCCCGTTGCAGAACACCGTGGCGTCGTGGGCCACGGCCCCGAAGGTGAGCAGGACGGTGCGGCCCTCCCATTCTCTGGGCGCAAAAAACTCCCGCCGGTAGCCCGAAAGCTTCTGGTAGTCGTTCTCATTGCAGTAATTGTAGGGCAGAGTCTTGACCGTGTGGGGCAGGCGCACCTCTTCCAGCTCCAGCTCCGGGGACTCCGGCCGCACGATGGCGGGGGCGAAGACCGGGGTGAACTGCCAGCCGTCATTCCAATCGTAGTGTTCCATCACAAATGCTCTCCGTGGCAAAGAATACTTTTGTTCTTATGCTACCACAAAGTTATGAACGAAAAAAGAATCCGGGCCGGTTTTTATCGGTTTTGGAATAAAAATTCAAAAAAGAAGGGGGCGCTCCCCCGGCGGGAAAGCAGCCCCTTGGAGAAAACCTCTCCGTCACGCCTACGGCGTGCCACCTCCCCTAAAGAGGGGAGGCCTTGGCATTTCGCAAAGCTTTTCCTCTTCGCCAGAGGCTCCCCTCGGTAGGGGAGCTGGCAAAGCCGTCAGGCTTTGACTGAGAGGTTTATCGGATAAAATTCGTCATCGGGCGGCGGGGGTTCTCCGGGTGGTCGATGCCGGCGGCCCGGCCCGCCTCGATGCATCGGAGCAGCCATGCCATGTTGCGGCCCAGCTCCTGCATCACGGCGCAGCCCTCGGCGTCCTGCAGCACCTGCTCCGGGTTCGAGCCGTGGACCATCGGCCAGTAGGAGCCGCTCACCAGCGGCATATGGAAGAACTCAGGGTACTTCACCAGCTGGTCGAGGGTGGTCGTCGTACCGGCGCGGCGGGCCGAGCAGCAGATGGCGGCGGGCTTGTAGGCCAGATATTTGCCGCCTGCGTAGGCGAGGCGGTCCATGAAGCTGGTCATGTTGCCGGAGGCAGAAGCATAGTGCACCGGCGTGCCGAAGACGAAGGCGTCGGCGGTCTTGGCCTTCTCGATGGCCTCGTTGACCACGCCGCCGAAGACGCAGCCCTTGCCGGCGGCACAGCCGCCGCAGCCGATGCAGCCGCCCACGGGCTTGGTGCCGATGTTCAGGATCTCCGTCTCGATGCCGGCAGAGTTCAGCTCTCCGGCGATGAGGGTCAGTGCGGTATAGGTGCAGCCCTTTTCGTGGGGGCTGCCGTTGATGAGCAGGACTTTCATGATGTATACTCTCCTTCTTACGCCCGAAAAAGCGGCGTTCTGGGATAATTTTAGCACATTCAGGCCCGGAACGCAACGAATCTTGGTGCTGCCCTTGACAAAGAGCGGCGGTATGACGATAATATGAAGTTACGATAACAGGAAAGACCAAAGGAGGCCAAAACATGCGAGTCATTGCAGGAGAAGCCCGCGGCAGACGGCTGGAAGCACTGCCCGGCACGGATATTACCCGCCCCACCCTCGATCAGGTGAAGGAGGCGATGTTCAGCATCGTCCAGTTCGACCTGCCCGGTGCCCGTGTGCTGGACCTGTACGCAGGCAGCGGCCAGCTGGGCATCGAGGCGCTGAGCCGGGGCGCTGCCCGGTGTGTATTTCTGGATGAGAACCGCGAGGCCGTCGGCATCGTGATGAAGAACTGCAAGAGCTGCGGCGTCTTTGACCGCAGCCGGGTCAACATCGGCGAGGCAGCGCGCTTCCTCTCTGCCTGCCGGGAGCAGTTCGATCTGGTGCTGCTGGACCCGCCCTTCCACAACGGCACGCTGGAAAACATCCTCCCCCTCGTGGACAAGTGCGTCGCCCCCGGCGGCATCGTCATCTGCGAGAGCGAAACGAAGCTCGTCCTCCCCGCTGAGGTGGGCGGCTTGCAGCTGAAAAAGCAGTACAAGTACGGCAAGGTCCTGCTTTGGAAATATGGCAAGCCGGTGGCAGACGCCGCCGAGGAAGAAGGAGAAGCCTGATGAACGTCAACGAGCTTTTGGATACCATTGAGGATCTGCTGGAAGAGAGCACGGGGATGCCCCTCTCGGGCGGCAAGCGCATCGTGGATGTGGAGCAGATCCGGGATTATCTCGACGACATCCGCGCGAACCTGCCGGTGGAGCTGCGGCAGGCCCAATCCATCGTCAGCGACCGTGCCCAGCTCATCGAGTCGGCCAACGCACAGGCGCAGGCCATCGTGAAGAAGGCCGAAGAGCGTGCCCGCATCCTTGTGAGCGAGGCCGAGATCGTCCGCGCCGCCCAGCAGCGTGCGTCGGAGATCGTCTCCGCCGCCCAGACCGAGGCCCGCACCGTCCGCCAGACCGTGACGGATTACTGCGACAATATGCTGAAAACCACCGAGGAGACCATGGCCGAGAACGCCGCACAGGTGAAAAATGTCCGTGCGAACCTGCGCCAGACGCCCCGCCGCGGCGCGTAAGAGGGCTTCCAAGTCCCTGCGAGTCAAAGTGACGATTCGCAGGGGCTTTTTTTGTGCGATTTTGTAGGAAAAAAGCGAAGGAAAAAACTTGCATTCAGCGCTGTGATTTGCTACAATAAAACAGAGTCGTCGGGTATCTTGACAGCACTTAAACGGGACAAACTCCCGGAGAGATGTCCGGCGTATCGGACGGCTCGGAACACGAAACGAAGGGAGGCTGGGCACGATGACACAGAAAGAAGAGATGGCGCAGTTCGACCCGGCCTCGTTTGAGCATATCCCTGTGCTTCTGAACGAGTGCCTCGACGGACTGAACATCGACCCGGCAGGCATTTATCTGGACGGCACGGCGGGCGGCGCAGGGCACTCCCGCCAGATCGCCCTCCGCCTCGACGGCACAAAGGGCGGGCGGCTCGTCTCGCTGGATCAGGACCCCGACGCGGTGCAGACCGCCCGGGCGCGTCTGGCGGGGCTTCCGGCCACCGTGGTGCAGATCAATTTCCGCTATGCCGGACAAGCCCTCGAGGGCCTCGGCATCGAGAAGATCAACGGTGCGCTGCTGGATCTCGGCGTTTCCAGCCATCAGCTGGATGACGCGGCCCGGGGCTTTTCCTACCGGGCGGACGCTCCGCTGGATATGCGGATGAGCCAGCAGGGGGAGACGGCGGCAGACCTCGTGAACACCGCCAGCCGGGAAGAGCTTGCCCGCATCCTGCGGGACTACGGCGAGGAACCCTATGCATGGCAGATCGCCGGGCATATCGTGGAGGCACGGGAGACGGCCCCCATCGAGACGACCTTGCAACTGGCCGACATCGTGGCCAGCGCCATGCCGCCGGCAGAGCGGCGCAAGAACAAGAACCCGTCGCGGCGCACCTTTCAGGCGCTGCGCATCGCAGTCAACCATGAGCTGGACGCTCTGGAGGAGGGGCTGGACACCATCTTCGACCACCTCGCCCCGGGCGGAAGGCTGTGCGTCATCACTTTCCATTCGCTGGAAGACCGGCTGGTGAAGAACAAATTCCGCCGCTGGTCCACGGCCTGCACCTGCCCGCCGGAGTTCCCGGTCTGCGTGTGCGGCGGCAAGGCGAAAGCAAAGCTCATTACCCGAAAGCCTATCGAGGCCGACCAGCAGGAACTGGAGGAGAACCGGCGGAGCCGTTCTGCCCACCTGCGCGTTTTGGAAAAGCTCTGAGCCGGACAGGGCACCGCTCAGGGTGAGAGGAGGAGATCACTATGGGTCAGCCAGCCTATGATATGTCGTCTGAGGTGCGCCGCAGAAAAGCACCTCAGACGCAGCGCAAGGTCGCGCTGCGGGTGGAAAAGGGCGGCAAGCGCCGTCTCAACCCAGTTCAGGCGGCCATGCAGCATCTGCTTCAGCTGATCTCGATGGCACTGCTGGCGGGCCTTGCGGTCAGCCTGCTCTGGAGCGAGGCCCAGTTGGTGGAGGTCAACGACCAGATCCAGAAGGCCAAGGCAGAGCTGGTGAGCGAGCAAAGCCAGTACACCTACTACAACAGCGTCCTCAACAGCAAGACCAACATCACCAGCGTGGAAGAGGTGGCCGGTCGTCTGGGCCTGATGAAGATGGACCAGAGCCAGATCACCTACATCCGCCTCGACAGCGAGAGCGTGCTGGTGCGCAGGGAGTCGGCTGTCCACCAGTGGACGGATTTTCTGCACGACGGCGCAATGACCGTTCTGGCCTCCGTCGGCAGCATAAAATAAGCAAACAGACAGAAAAGCGTGCGGCAGCGCACGCTTTTCTGGTTTCTGCAGGAGAATACCATGCAAAACAAGCCCTCCAAAAACCAGCACAGGAACGTCTACTACCGCCTTCGCCGCAGCGACCCGCACGAGCGCCTCAGCGCACGGCTGCGGCGTTTCAGCTTCGGCGCGGCGGTATTTTTTGTCATGGCGGCTGCGGGCATCGTGACCTACAGCCTGTATAAGATCCAGATCGAACAGGGTGCAACCTTTCGCCAGTATGCGGCCGAGCAGCAGCTGCTGGACAGCACCATTCAGGCGACGCGGGGCGAGATCTACGACGCCTCCGGCATTACGCTGGCCTCTACCAGCGTAGTATGGACCATCTGGGCCGACCCCAGCTATTCCACGGCCCTCTTCACCAGCCAGACCGCCGAGGAGACGGGCGAAGTCCTCAAGACGGTGGACGAGACGACGCTGGCTGAGGTGAGCCGTCAGATCACCCTGCGGCTGCTCTCCGGCGACGGGGAGAGCCTTGACCGCGTGGACACCTCTTCGGCGGAGTACCAGACCCAGTACCAGACCGTCCACGACGCGCTGGCGAAGAATACTTCCTCCTATCAGGTCCTTGCCACCAAGGTGAACAACGCCGTCAAGCTCTCCATCGAGAAATACGTCAGCACCTACAACAAAGAGCACACCAAGGCCAAGACGCTGGAGGACGGCACCACCGTCCGGAAGGGCCGCATCTCCGTCTCCTCGTCCAAGAGTTTCCAGCGGGATTACCCCTACGGCGCATTCGCTGCGTCGGTGCTGGGCTTCTGCAACGGCGATGGCGAGGGTTTCTATGGGCTGGAAAAGTCCTACGACTCCACCCTTGCGGGCGTCAACGGCCGCACCATCACCCGCCGCAACGCCTACGGCAACGCCATCGCCGACGCCAACGCCACCACCTATGCCGCCAAGGACGGCTCCAATCTGGTGCTGTCGCTGGACGTCAACGTGCAGGAGGTGGTGGAGCGCTACCTCAACGAGGCGGTCTACGCCAACAACGTCGAGAACCGCGGTGCGGCCATCGTCATGAACGTCAAGACGGGTGCCATCCTTGCAATGGCCTCCAAGCCCGACTTCGACCCCAATGACCCGCTGGATTTCAGCGCGAACCTGACCTATCTGAGCGAGCAGGTTCAGGCCGAGCCGGAAATCTATACCATCTACCTCAAGGACCCGGACGACCCCAAAAAATTCCTGCTGGACGAGAACGGCAAGAAAGTCCCCGACCCGGACCCGGACTACACCGGCACCTACCGCGACATCCAGTGGAAGAACAAGGCCATCACCGAGCTGTACTACCCCGGAAGCGTCTTTAAGGTCATCACGGCGGCGATGGGGGTGGACTCGGGCAAGGCCACCTATTACACCACCCTCAACTGCTCCGGTGCTTACGGCGTGGCGAAGGAGACCTACCACTGCGCCGGAAAGAAGTCCCACGGGGTCCAGAACCTTGCCGAGGCCCTCCGCAACAGCTGCAACATCTACTTCATCCAGCTGGGGCAGCGGCTCGGCTCCAGCGTCTTTTATGACTACTTCGACGCCTTCGGCTTCACCGAGCGCACCGGCGTGGACCTGCCCAATGAAACGGGCATGATGAAGTATTACACCAAGAACCAGCTGGGGGAGGTCCAGCTTGCGTCCTCCGCCTTCGGTCAGGCCATGGCCGTGACCCCGCTGCAGGTCTGCACCGCCATCTCGGCGGCGGTCAACGGCGGCTATCTTGTCACCCCCCATGTGGTGGATAAGATCACCGACCAGAACGGCAATGTGGTCGAGGAGGTCGGCGCGAACGTCCGCCGTCAGGTCATCAGCGAGAGCGCCAGCGAGACCATCCGCCAGATCATGGAGTACGAGGTGGGCGACGGCTCCACCAACGGCGGCGGCTCCAATGCCTACGTCGCAGGCTACCGCATCGGCGGCAAATCCGGCACCTCCGAGCAGCTGAACATGGAGCGCCGCGCCGACGGCGACTACAAGAAGGTCGCCTCCTTCGCGGCGGTCCTGCCCGCCAACGACCCGGAAATTCTGGTCTATGTCATGCTGGACGACCCCAACAACGCCCGCACCGACTACTCCTCCATTCTGGCCGCGCCTGTGGTCGGCAACATCATCAGTGAGATCGCCCCCTATCTGGGCATCGCCACCGACGGCATCGACCGCAGCCAGACCACCGTGAAGGTGCCCAACCTCGTGAGCAAGGAGTGGAGCAACGCGCAGGTCGCCCTGAACAACAAGGGCCTCAAGCACCAGCTGGTGGAGAGCGAGAGCAGCCAGGCCGCCGCCGTCGTCACCTACCAGTACCCTCATGCGGGGGCAGAGGTGGCCAGCGGAACCACCATCTATCTGTATACCGATACCTATTCCGGCAGTCACACCGAGGTGCCGGACGTCAGCGGCAAGAGCGCCGACTTTGCCCGCCAGATGCTGACCGCCGCCGGACTGAACTGTCAGGTGGCAGGGGAAGGCACCGGCACGGTGCAGAGCCAGAGCGAGGCCGCAGGCGCCAGTGTCCAGAAGGGCACCGTCGTTACCATCACCTGTGGATAATGGAGGGAGGCTCTCCCGAAGGGAGAGGCTTCCGGAAGTCGTTACATCATCTTAATAAGGGGAGAATGATCTATGGAACATATTGCAGCAGATCTGCTTTTGAAGGGCCTTGCCCCCGAGGGCTTCGCCGACGGCCAGCCCATCGGCCTTGTGACCACCGACAGCCGCGAGGTCTGCCCCGGCTGCATCTTCGTGGCTTTTCCGGGCGAGCGGTTCGACGGCCACGATTTCGCGGCCAAGGCGCTGGAAGAGGGGGCGGCCTATGTCGTGCTGAACCACCCGGTGGAGGGAGTCCCGGCAGAAAAGGCGGTCATCAGCCCCGACAGCTACCACGCCATGATGGTCATGGGGGCGAACTACCGCAGCCAGTTCCACCCCAAGGTGGTGGGCGTTACCGGCAGCGTGGGCAAGACCACCACCAAGCAGATGACCTATGCCGCCATCGCGGGCTTTGGAGATACCATCAAGACCGAGGGCAATCAGAACAACGAGCTGGGTCTGCCCCGCACCCTGTTCCGCATCGGGAAGGAGACCGAATACGCCGTGGTGGAGATGGGCATGAGCCACGCAGGCGAGATCGAGCGTCTGGCCCGCTGTGCCCGGCCCGATGTGGGCATCATCACCTGCATCGGCGTGTCCCACATCGGCAATCTGGGCAGTCAGGAGAACATCTGCAAGGCGAAGCTGGAGATCTGCGCGGGCCTTGCGGAGGGTTCGCCCCTCGTGCTGAACGGCGACGACCCCTTCCTCCGCAAAGCCGCTCTGCCCGGCCACGTCCGTCCGGTGTGGTTCAGCCTCGGCGACGAGAGCGCCGACGTCTGTGCCCTCAATGTCCGGCAGGAGGGGGACGGCATGGCCTTCACCCTCTGCGACAGGGCCGCAGGCCGCTATGAAGTGACCATCCCCGCCATGGGCCGTCACAACGTGGCGAATGCGCTGGCCGCGTATGCCGCCGCCACCCGTCTGGGCCTCGCACCCGAGGGCGTTATCGCGGGTCTGGCCGATTTCGAGCAGACCGGTATGCGCCAGAAGGTGGTCCACGCAGGCGGCATGGACGTCATTGAGGACTGCTACAACGCCAACCCCGACAGCATGAAGGCCGCATTGGCCATGTTCAGGGAGTACCCCTGCAAGCGCCGCTTTGCCCTGCTGGGCGATATGCTGGAGCTGGGGGAGATGAGCGCCTCTGCCCACGAGGAGCTGGGCCGTCAGGCGGCCGGGGCCGGGCTGACTACCCTCGTCACCTACGGCCCCGAGGCTGCACGGACGGCGGAGGCCGCAAAGGCGGCGGGCCTTGCCGACGTGGTCCACGCCGGGGACTACCAGCAGGCGGCCGACGCCCTGCTGGCCCGGATGAAGGCCGGAGACGCTTTGCTGGTCAAGGCCAGCCGCGGCATGGCGCTGGAAAAGGCGCTGGCCCTGTTCTATCCCGTCTGCGGGAAGTAAAGAAATACTTGGAGTATTATTATGATTCGTTTTGCCTTGATCGTCGCCTCGACGCTGGGATTTTTCCTCACGGCGGCGCTCGGGAATTTAATGACCCCGCTGCTCCGGGCGTTCCACGACCGGCAGCAGCCTCAGAAGGAAGCCGAGCCGCCCACGATGGGCGGGCTGTGCCTCATGACGGGCACGATGGCGGCGGTGGGCGTCGGCTGGACGGCGGCCTGCGTCGCCCAGCCTGAGCTGCTGGGCAGCGAGAACCTGCTGACCACCCGGCTGCTCATCGCCCTCTTCGGGGCGCTCTGCTTCGGGGGCGTGGGCCTCGCGGACGATCTGGCCCGGCTGCGGCATCGCTCGCCGCTGGGGCTGCGCCGTCCGGTGCGGCTGGGGCTGGAAGCGGCCTCCGGCGCGCTGGTGCTGGCCCTGCTGGGGCTGAACGACTGCCTGCCCGACGGGCTGGCCGTTCCGGGCCTTGGCTACTGCACCCTCGGGCCGCTGGCCCCGGCGGTCTGGCTGGTGCTCCTCGTGGCGCTGGCCGAGAGCGTCCGCACCGCCGACGGGATGGACGGCACGGTCTGCGGCTGCGCCTTCATCGCCATGCTGGGCCTCATGACGGCCATGACGCTTCTGGGCTGGTTCCCGCTGGGCGTCCTCCCGGCGGCGCTGGCCGGGGCCCTGATGGCCTTTCTGCTCTGGAACTTTTATCCCGCAAAGCTCCGCCCCGGCGCGGTGGGATGCCAGTTCCTAGCCGGTGCGCTGGGCTGTGTGCCCCTGAGCATCGGCTGGCCCGGGCTGACCCTGCCGCTGGCTCTGCCCTACTGGCTGGAGGGCGGCATGGTGGCGCTGCAGATCGTCGTATGGAAGGCCTCCGGCGGGCGGCGGCAGCTGTTTGGCACTGCGCCGCTCCACCGCTGGCTCGAGAAGCGGGGCTTTGATCCGGTGAATATCTTTTATATCTTTGGAGTTCTGGCCCTGCTGGGCCTCGCGCTGACCTTGCAGGCGGCGCGGGCCAGCTGAGCGGCCCATAAGGAGGGAGTGCGGATGGCGACCATCCGAAGAAAAAAGTCTGAGCCGTTTGCCATCGTCCAGAAAGACCCCGGCCCATGGCCGCAGGTGCTCATCAACTGGCTGGCGACGCTGGCGGTCATCATCGTGTTCGGGCTGATCATGCTGTTCAGCGCCAGCTACACCACGGGCTATCTGCGGATGGGGGACAGCTTCTACTACATCAAGTCCCAGATGTTCTGTCTGGGGCTGGGGCTGGGGGCGATGCTGCTCTTCTCCCGCATCGACCACCGCTTCCTGCGCAGGCTGGTCTGGCCGGGCTATTTTATCTGCATCCTCATGCTCATCGCGGTGCTCTTCAGTGCGCCCCTGAACGGCTGCCGCCGCTGGCTGCGTGTGGCCGGTGTCACGGTTCAGGTGTCGGAGATCGCCAAGTTCGAGATGATCCTGCTCACGGCCCATCTGGCCGCGAAAGCACCCCATCTGGAAAAGCTCGACCCCTCCTCGCCCCGCCGGGTCCCGGTGCGGAAATGGCTCTACCAGCGCATCGTGCGGGAGCTGGTCATCCCGCTGCTGCCCCTCGTCCCGGTGGTGGGCCTGCTGGTGCTGGAGCCGCATATGTCGGGCATCGTCCTGACGACGGCCATCGTGGGCACCATCCTCATGCTGGGCGGCAGCGGCGGCGTCATCACATGGGCGTGTGCCGGCCTCGGCGCAAGCCTGCTGCAGACGCTGCTGGGGCATATCGACTCCATCCCCTACCTGCAGAGCCGCCTCGACGGCTGGACGCATGACCTTGCCAAGATGACCGACCAGACCCTGCAGAGCCTTTACGCCATCGGCTCCGGCGGCGTGACGGGCCTCGGCCTCGGCAACAGCATCGAAAAGCAGCTCTGGCTCCCCGAAAGCACCAACGACTTCATCTTCAGCGTCGTCTGCGAGGAGCTGGGCTTCGTGGGGGCTGTGGTGGTCATCCTGCTCTTCGTCCTCTTCCTCGTGCAGGGGCTGTGGATGGCGTTCCACGCCGAGAACCGCTACTGCTCGCTGGTGGGCATCGGCATCATGGCCCAGATCGCGTGGCAGGTGTTCTGCAACATCGCGGTCGTCACCAACACCCTGCCCAACACCGGCATCTCACTGCCCTTCTTCTCTTCCGGCGGCACCAGCCTCATCCTGCTGCTGGCCGAGATGGGCGTGATGATCAACATCGGCCGGGGCGGTGAGCGCGCCCGCCTCGAGCGGGAAAACCGCCGCGCCCTGCGGGAGCAGCAGGAAAAGAAACCGGATAACACCATTGTACTCAGACCCGATATGGGTCTCTGACCGTTCAAGGAGGAAATCATCATGCGTGTACTCATCGCAGCCGGCGGTACGGCCGGACACATCAACCCGGCTCTGGCCATCGCGGGAGCCATCAAAAAAGCCGACCCCGCCGCAGAGATCTATTTTGCAGGCCGGAAGGAGGGGATGGAATACCGCCTCGTGACACAGGCGGGCTATCCCTTCCACCACATCGAGATCACCGGCTTCCAGCGGAAGCTCTCCCTCAACAACATCAGACGGAACCTCATCACCCTCTGGAATCTGGCCCTTTCCGGCCCGAAGGCCAAGGCGATGATGAAGGAGGTCCAGCCTGACCTTGTCATCGGCTGCGGCGGCTATGTCTCCGGCCCGGTGGTGCGCTGCGCCGCCAAGAAGGGCATCAAGACCGCTATCCACGAGCAGAACGCCTTCCCCGGTGTGACCAACAAGCTGCTGGCCCCCGATGTGGACATCGTCTTTGCCGCCGTGCCCGCCGCTGTGGAGAAGCTGGGCGCTCCCGAAAAGACGCAGGTGGTGGGCAACCCGGTCCGGCCCGAAGTGTTCGAGAAGGCCGGGGAACGGGACGCCATCCGCACCCAGCTGGGCGCAGGCGACCGCACCGTCATCCTCTCCTTCGGCGGCAGTCTGGGCGCGCGCCGGGTCAACGAGGTGGTGGCCGACCTCTGCGCATGGGAGCAGAAGGAAAATAAGCCTGTGCTCCACATCCACGCCACCGGACAGTACGGCGTGGAGCTGTTCAAAAACCTTGAGAAGGAAAAGGGCTTCGCCCCCGGCGAGAGCCTTGAGGTGAAGGAGTACATCAACAATATGCCTGAGCTGCTGGCCGCTGCCGACCTCGTCATCAGCCGTGCCGGTGCTCTGACGCTGGCCGAGCTGGAAGCCGAGGGCCGTGCTGCCATCCTCATCCCAAGCCCCAATGTGGCCGAGAACCACCAGTATTACAACGCCATGGAGCTGCAGAAGGCCGGGGCCGCTGTGGTCATCGAGGAAAAGGACCTGACCGGGGAGAAGCTCATCTCCACCGTCTCCGCTCTGCTGTCTGAGCCGGGCAAGCTGGCGGCGATGGGCCGGAATGCCCGCAGCCTCTCGGTGGACGACAGCCTCGACCGCATCGTGGACGCCCTGCTCAAGCTGGTCAAAACCCCGTGATTGATTCGACGGCCCTCTTGTGATAAAATCAGACGGAAAGGAGGCAGCGCCGCACCATGACCCAGAACCGAAATGACCGCCGTGCCGGGCCGCAGAGCAGCGCCCGGCCCCGCAGGCCGCAGACCCAGAACGGCTCCCACAGAGCCTACGACTGGACACAGGACCGGCGAGCCTCCGCCCCGCAGCGCCGCACCCGGCCGCAGGGCTATCAGGAACAGACGCTGGACTTCTCCGGCGGGGATGGGAGCTTCGAGCACTACGGGGACAACAGCATCCAGTTCCCTCAGCAGACGGCTCGCCGCCCCAACGGCCAGAGCCGGGCAGGACAGGCCCGCCGTCCGGCCCGGTCGCAGGGCCAGAGGCCCCGCCGCCAGAACACACAGCCATATCTCCGCAGCGGCCAGCGGCCCGGCAGCGCACAGAACAATGGCCGCTACCGCCCCACCGAAGCGAACCTTCGTAGCCCGGCCCGGCGGGAGGGCAAAAAGAAGCGCCGCCTGACCCGGGCCGCCATCCGCCGCCGCAGGGCCATCCGCCGCCTGACTGCGCTGGCGCTGCTGCTCTGTGTCATCGGAGTGGGCGTCTACCTCACTGTGACCATGCTTTTCAAGATCAACACCCTGCAGGTGGTGTCCGACGGAGCAGTGGTGAGCGAGGTGGGCGGCTATTCCAGCGCCGAAATTCTGGAAGCGCTGGGAGTCCACGCCGAGGAGAACATCTTCAGCTTCGACCCGGCAGAAAAGTCCGCCGCGCTGGAACGGCAGTTCCCTCTGCTGGAGAACATCCATGTGGAGCGGGATTATCCCAATACGGTGGTGGTGCGGGCCGATGCGGCCACCGCCGCCTACGCCATGCAGACCTCCGGCGGCTGGCTGAGCCTCTCCGCCGGCCTGAAGATCTTGGATAAGACTGCCGCCCAGCCGGAGCTGCCCGTCCTCTACGGCGGCGAGCCGGAGTCTGCGACGCCGGGCGTCCAGCTGGAATTTGCAGCGGATACGTCGGCAGCGTCGGACAGCGCCGCGTCCAGTGAGGCCGCAGCCCCCGCCGATAAGCGCCTCGACTCCCTGAATACCCTGCTGACCGCGCTGGACAGCAGCGGTCTGGGGGCGGACGTCACCCGCATCGAGCTCGAAGACCCCGAACAGATGGCGTTCCTGTATCAGGGCCGCATCAGTGTGCTTCTGGGCACTTTGAACGAGCTGGACTATAAGCTCCGGCTGGCAAAATACGTCCTGCTGGACGAGGACGGCAAGGGCTGCTCGCCCACCGACACCGGGATGCTGGACCTGAGCCACCTGAGCGCCTCGTCCACCCGCAAATTCCGCTTCGCACAGGGAGAGCCGACCCTGCCCTCGGGCTATATCGCCCCGGTGCAGGCCGAGGCCCCGGCACAGACAGAGCCTCAGCCGGAGGAAGCCTCCGACCCCGAACCTGACACGGAGGGCGCGGACGCTGCGCCTGCCGATGAACCCACTGCCGCAGCGGCAGAACAGCAATAAGGAGCATCTGAACCATGAAACTGGAACAACTGTTGGAGGGCGTGCCCTATACGCTGGTACAGGGCAGCCTTGAGCTTGACATCGAGGACATCATCTACGACAGCCGCAAGGCGGCCCCGGGACGGCTCTTCGTCTGCATCGTGGGCACCCAGCGGGACAGCCATGACTATGCCGCCCAGTGTGCGGCCGAGGGGGTCACGGCGCTGGTCGTCCAGCACGACATCGACCTCTCTGCCGTCCCCGGCGTCACTGTGCTGAAGGTGGAGAGCAGCCGCTATGCGCTGGCCCTCATGAGCGGCAATCTCTTCGGCAACCCCTCCCGCCGGATGACCATGATCGGCGTCACCGGCACCAAGGGCAAGACCACCACCACCCATATGATCAAGAGCGTGCTGGAGGCCGCAGGCCGCAAGGTGGGCATGATCGGCACCAACGGCATCTACTTCCTCGGCCATCATCAGGAGACGGCCAACACCACCCCCGAGAGCTATGAGCTGCAGAAGACCTTCCGGGAGTTTCTGGACGCGGGCTGCGACACGGCTCTGATGGAGGTGTCCAGTCAGGGCCTCATGATGGACCGCGTGGCGGGCATCCACTACGACGTCGGCGTCTTTACGAATCTCTCGCCCGACCACATCGGCCCCGGCGAGCACAAGACCTTCGAGGAGTACCGCAGCTGGAAGGGACAGCTCTTCCGACGCTGCACCACCGGCGTCGTGAACATCGACGACGAGAACACCGAGGCCCTGCTGGAAGGCCACACCTGCAAGCTGGTGACTTACGGCTGCGATGAAAAGGCCGACTACCGCGCCGGTACGTACCAGCTGCTGCGCACCCACGACTTCCTCGGCGTCCGGTTCCATGTCTCCGGCAAGGACGATATGGACGTCAGGGTCAATATGCCCGGCGAGTTCAGCGTCTACAACGCGCTGGCTGCCCTTACCGTGGGCAAGGTGCTGGGCCTGCCGGATGAGGCCATCCACGAGGGCCTGAGCCGCTGCGTGGTCAAAGGCCGCGTCGAGCTGGTGCCCATCAGCAGGAAGTTCACCATCCTGCTGGACTACGCCCACAACGAGGTCTCCACCGAGAGCCTGCTGACCACCCTGCGGGCCTACAAGCCCCACCGCCTCGTGGTGGTGTTCGGCTGCGGCGGCAACCGCTCCAAGCTGCGCCGCTACGGCATGGGTGAGATCTGCGCCAAGATGGCTGACTTCTCCATCCTCACCGAGGACAACAACCGCTTTGAGAAGGTGGAGGACATCCTCGCCGACATCCGCGTGGGCATGAACAAGGGCAACCCCGACGCCAAATTCGTGGAGATCCCCGACCGCCTCGATGCGCTGCACTATGCCGTGGACCATGCACAGGAGGGCGACCTCATCGCCGTCATCGGCAAGGGCCACGAGACCTACCGCGACCGCGAGGGCGTCAAGACCCCCTTCCTTGAGCGGGAGCTGCTGGAAGAGTATGCCCAGCAGATCGGCCTTGAGTAAACGGTAATATTTGGACATAAAAATACCGGCTGTGCAGCTGCACAGCCGGTATTTTTATGGATTCCGGAGGGAGTTAATTCTTTTCCGCCAGCGCCTTCTGCGCCTTTTCCTCAGGGATGAGGTTGGTCATGCTCTTGAGGCTGATGCCGATGGTGGAGAGGTTGTGCAGCATGGCCGAAGAGGCAGGCTGCAGGATGCCCAGAGCACCCAGTGCGATGAGGGCAGAGTTGAAGGTCAGCACAAAGCGGTAGTTGGCGCTGACGCGGCGCTGCAGGGAGTTGGCGATGGTCTTGAGGATGACCAGCTCCTCGAGGCTGTCGGCCTTGATGGTCACATCCGCGATCTCGCGGGCGATGGCAGCGCCGGAGTTGATGGCGATGCCGACATCGGCGGCGGAGAGGGCGGGGGAGTCGTTGATGCCGTCGCCGATCATCACGACGGTGTGGCCCTCGGACTTGGCCTTCTGGACGAAGGCGGCCTTGTCCTCGGGCAGAACCTCGGCGAAGAAGCGGTCCACGCCCACCTGCTTTGCGATGGCGGCGGCGGTGCGCTCGCTGTCACCGGTCATCATGACCGTGTTGGTAATGCCGAGGCCGCGCAGGGCGCGCAGCACACGGGCGGCTTCCGGGCGGAGCGGGTCGGCGATGCAGATGACGCCGACCAGACGGCCCGAGGCAGCCAGATAGAGGTGGGAGTATTCCGGCTCGAGATCGTCAAACTTCTGGCGCTCCTCCTCGGGGATGCTGCAGTGCTCGTCCTCAAAGACGAAGTGATGGCTGCCGATGACGACCCGGTCGCCGCTGACCCGGCTGGCGATGCCGTGGGCCACGATATATTCCACCTCGGAGTGCATCTCCTCGTGGGAGATGCCGCGCTCTTTGGCTTCCCGGACGACGGCGTTGGCCATCGAGTGGGGGAAATGCTCTTCGAGGCAGGCGGCCAGCTGAAGGACTTCGACCTCGGTACGGCCGGAGAAGGGCACGACCTTGACCACCTTGGGGGTGGCGCGGGTCAGGGTGCCGGTCTTGTCGAAGACGATGGTGTCGGCTTTGGACAGGGCCTCAAGGTATTTGCCGCCCTTGACGGTGATGTGGCTTGCGCCGCACTCCCGCATGGCGGACAGGACAGCCAGCGGCATCGAGAGCTTGAGGGCGCAGGAGAAATCCACCATCAGGCAGGAGATGGCACGGGTGGCGTTCCGGGTCAGGGCATAGGTGACGATGGTCGCGCCGAGGCACCAAGGCACCAGACGGTCGGCCAGAGCCAGTGCACGGTTCTCAGTGCTGGACTTGAGCTTCTCGGACTCCTCGATCATGGCCACGATCTTGTCGTAGCGGTTGGTGCCGCCCTCGGCCTTGGTGGTCAGGACGCATTCGCCCTCCTCCACCACCGTGCCGGCGTAGACGGTGGCACCGGTGATCTTCCGCACCGGCATGGATTCGCCGGTCAGCGCGGCCTGATTGACCATGGCCTCGCCCTCGATGACGGTGCCGTCCAGCGGGATCATGCTGCCGGAGCGGACGACGATCTCGTCGCCGGGGTGCACCTTGGTCAGGGGCATCAACACCTCGGTGCCCTGTGCGCGCACCCAGACCTTATCGACGTTCAGGGCCATGCTGCGGGCAAGATCGTCAAGGCTCTTCTTGCGGGTCCACTCTTCCAGCAGGGAGCCGACGTTGAGCAGGAACATGACCGAGCCTGCGGTGGCAAAATCCCTCCGTAGGATGGACACGCCGATGCTCAGGGCGTCCAGCACCTCGACTTCCAGCCTGCGCCGCCACAGGCAGCGCACACCCTTCCAGAGGAAGTGGAGGGAGCGCAGCACCGTATAGGCGGCGTCGAGGGGGGCAGGCAGGAAGAGCTTGCGCAGCACCCGGCCCGCCACGAGGTCATACATCTTTTCCTGATATTCCTGATTGATGCGGCGGCTGTCGGCGCTGGTGACCAGAGCGTCCAGCTCAGGGTCGTCGAAGCGGTAGCCGCTCAGGGCGGCGACGGCCGCCTTGCGGGAACCGGTGTAGCAGACGACCACGTCGCCCGTCCGCTCGTAGACCTTGGCCTTGCTGACAGCGTCGTGGTGGTTCAGGTAGGCTTCCAACACGTCGGCCCGGTGCAGCGTCATCCGCACGTTGCAGACGTGTACCCGCAGACGGCCGCGGCTTTCATGAAGAATAGTACATTTCATATCTGAATATCCTCTGCGTATTGCAAAAACAGCCACGAAAAAGAGCCGCCCGCAGGCGGCTCAGAGGCTGTAAGATCACTCGTTGGTCTCGGCGGCAGCAGCCTCAGCCGTGTCCTCGATGACCTCGGCCTCAGCCTTGGCAGCGCGGGCCTCGTTGATGGCCTTTGCATCCTCGAGGATGTCACCGGCCTGCTCCTGCACCTTGCTGACGGTCTCCATGGTGCAGTCCTTCATGCGCAGGACAGCAGCGGTGGTCTGGGTGTAGACCTTCTTGGCATCGCTGCTGGACAGCAGCTTGAAGCCGGCGGAGCCGAACAGGGTGCCGGCAGCGAACAGAGCGATCTTCTTCATATCGACCATAGTTTATATACCTTCCTTTTATCGTACTTCACAGAGGTGCCGGGAAAGACACCGTACAAGTGTTTCTGCGGATATTATAGCGCGGATTTCGGAATTTGCAAGGGTTTTTGACGATGTTAAGATGTATTAACTTTTTACGGAAAGTAGTTAGAGAGGACTGTCTCTTCGCGTTTTTTGAAGCAAACTACAGTTTGTATTTTCAAACAAACCGGGAATTTCGGAGAAATCTCGGCCAGAGTCTTGCGCAGGACGCTGCATCCGTTGTACAATAAACAATGTATGACCAAAAACAGCGACAGGGCGGCGCGTTCCGGCCTGTTCCAGATAAGTGAGGCAGGAAATGGAAAAGAAAGAGATCCGTGTGCTGGCGCTCGACCTCGACGGCACCCTGACCAACGACCAGAAGGTCGTTACCCCCGCCACCCGGACAGCGCTGGACGCTGCCGCCGCCAAGGGTGTGACCATCGTGCTGGCTTCGGGTCGTCCCACGGCGGGCGTAGTGCCGCTGGCACGGGAGCTGGAGCTGGACAAGAAGGGCGGCTGCATCCTCTCCTACAACGGCGGCTCCATCACCGACTGCGCCACCGGCAGGACGCTCTACAGCCAGTGGCTGGATTCAAAATATGTGCCGGCCCTCTGTGCCTTTGCCAAGGAGCAGAAGGTGGCCATTGTCACATACAATGAGCAGGGCGTCGTCTCCGAAAGCCCCGAGGACCCGTGGGCGCTGAAGGAGTGCTTCACCTGCGGGCTGCCCATGCAAAGGGTGGAGGATCTCGCCGCCTATGTGGACTACCCCATCTGCAAGATGCTCATCACCCTCGACCCCGCCCGCCGCGACGAGGTGCTGGCGGCAGGCCGGAAGGTGTTTGAAGGCCGGATCGACCTTTACCCGTCCAGCCCCTTCTTCATCGAGGCCGTGCCACTGGGCGTCGCCAAGGACGTGAGCCTTGCGGGCCTGCTGAAAGAGATGGGCCTGACCCGCGACAACCTGATGGCCTGCGGCGACGGCCTCAACGACCGCTCCATGATCCGCTATGCCGGTGTGGGCGTGGCCATGCAGAACGCCGAGCCGCCCGTCAAGGAGGCTGCCGACTATGTGACGGAGGCCGACAACAACCACGACGGTGTGGCTGAGGCCATCGAGAAGTTCATTTTGTGAAAGGATACCAAACGCAAATGCCGCGCAACTTAGTTTTGTTCGATCTGGAGTGGAATATCGGCTATAAGCCCTTTACCTTCAATTACCATGGCGTCCAGCAGACGCTCCGGGGCGAGATCATCGAGATCGGCGCTGTCAAGATCGACGAGGACGCCAATGTGCTGGATACCTTCTCCATCCACCTCCGTCCCCGCATCTTCCGCAGCCTGCAGCACCACATCGCCAAAGTCACCGGTCTGACGCAGGAGGACCTCGACAAGGGCGAACCCATCCTTCAGGGCCTCCGCCGCTTCATGAAGTGGTGCGGCCCCGATGCCGAGTTTGCCGAGTGGGGGCTGGACGATGTGCCGGTGCTCAAGCAGAACCTCTTCCTGTGCAACCTCGACGAGAGCCGCCCGACGGTCTGGTACGACCTGCAGCAGATCTTCCTGCGGGAGCATCCCCGCAAAGAGGGCGAGGGGATGAAGCTGGAGAGCGTCGTCACCCGGATGGGCATCCCGATGGAGCGACCCTTCCACGATGCCCTGTCTGACACCCTCTACACCGCCGACATCTGCCGCAGGCTGGACCTGCGGGCCGGGCTGGCCGCTTACCCTACCGAGGACGAGACGCTGCACCAGAACCTCTGCCCGACACCGGGCGACTACCGGGATTTCAAGGTGTTCCGGGGCTATCTGGAACAGTCCACATGGAAGCTGGACCCGGTCATCGGCACGATGGCCTGCCCGGTCTGCGGCACGGCCCTGCAGCCGGACGACGTCTGGCTGAAAAAGGGGAGCAGCGGCTGGTATACCCTGTCCCAGTGCCCCGTCTGTGCGGGCAAGGGCGGCGAGGTAGGCCGGGGCGTGTTCCAGAAATACCGGATGTCCCGCCGGGACGGCCTGCACTGGGCCTTCGCCCGCTGCATCCAGATGCCGGACGATGCCTCTCTGGCCAACTGGAAAAGGCAGCGCGCCCAGTATCTGGAACGCCAGCGCATCAAGGCCGAAAAGCAGGCCGCCGAAGCGGCCCAGAACAATTGAAAAAGAAAATATCGTGCAGGAAAACGAGGGCCTGTTCCGTTGTTATAGGAGAGATGAGGCTGTAAAATGGCAAAATTGCTCAGATTTTGTTCATCTCCCGGTCATAGATGATGGATATACTATGACTCAATAATGGTCGGAAGCGAAAGGAAGGGTACGGGCACGATGGGAACGATGTTCATCGATGGGATACATCAGCTGGGTACGCTGGAATTCTGGAAGACATTGCTGGACAGCTTTGAGGGGCTGGGGCCGGTGGCACCTATCCTTCTGGCGATGGTGGAGTCCATCTTCCCGCCGCTGCCCCTTATCGCCATCGTGGCCCTCAACGTCGCAGCCCACGGCGGGCTGCTGGGCTTTGTCTACAGCTGGGTCGGCGTCGCTGCCGGAGGCACGGTGGTGTTCCTGTTCTGGCGGCGGGTGGTTAAGCGCTTTTTTTGGAAGCTGGCCTCCCGCTCCGAAAAGCTGAAAAAAGCCCAGCAGTGGGTCAGCCATATGGACACCGCCACCCTCTTCATGCTGGCGGTCCTGCCCTTCACGCCCACAGCGTTTCTGCATCTGGCTTTCGGAATCTCGGATTTTGACGAGAAGCGCTATCTGCTCACCCTTCTGGTCGGCAAGGCCGTGATGGTGGCAATGATGGCCCTCTTCGGCCAGTCGCTGGTCAGCTCGCTGCGGAACCCGGTGTACCTTATCCTCGCCATCGCCATCTGGGCCGGGATGTACTGGGTGAGCAAGAAGATCTGCAAAAAGCACGATCTGAACTGACAAAAATGCGAAGCACTTGACTTTTTTGCAGAAAGAGCATATAATAAAACCATAAAGGAACGGATGAGTATTCCATGTGCTCACCTAAAACTCAGCAAACAGAAGCCCCACGGTATTGCAGTACCGCGGGGCTTCTGTTTTGCGGGGATCAGTGCTTACCGGCCTTGAACCATCCGCCAAGCCACTTGTAGATGTATTCAGCGACTACACCTGCTGCGACGGACAGAATAAAGGAACGAATCTCATCCATGTGCTTTCACCCCCTTCCCCAATTTAATGGAGTCGGAAGGCCGACACCTACAGGATACCATAAAATTCGACGAAACACAAGAAAAGCCGCTGTACAGCTGTGAAAGGCTGCACGGCGGCTTTTGTGGTAGTGCGCTTAGTTTTCGGCCAGATTGCCGGTGTAGAGCTGGTAATACTTGCCCTTTTTGGCGATCAGCTCGTCGTGGCTGCCGCGTTCAATGATGCGGCCCTGCTCGAGAACCACGATGCAGTCCGCGTTGCGGACGGTGGAGAGGCGGTGGGCGATGACGAAGCTGGTGCGGCCATACATGAGGCCGTCCATGCCGCGCTGCACCAGAGCCTCGGTACGGGTGTCGATGGAAGAAGTAGCCTCGTCGAGGATGAGCACCGGCGGGTCAGCGACCGCTGCGCGGGCGATGGCCAGCAGTTGACGCTGGCCCTGCGACAGGTTCGCGCCGTCGCCGGTCAGCATGGTGTTGTAGCCGTCGGGCAGACGCTTGATAAAGCCATCGGCGTTGGCCAGACGGGCGGCGGCGATGCACTCCTCATCAGAGGCATCCAGCCGACCATAGCGGATGTTCTCCATGACCGTGCCGGTGAACAGGTGGGTGTCCTGCAGCACAATGCCCAGAGAGCGGCGGAGGTCGGATTTCCGGATCTTCTGGATGTTGATGCCGTCGTACCGGATCTTGCCGTCCTGAATGTCGTAGAAGCGGTTGATGAGGTTGGTGATGGTGGTCTTGCCGGCACCGGTGGAGCCGACAAAGGCGATCTTCTGGCCCGGACGGCCATAGAGGTTGATGTCATGGAGGACAGTCTTGTCCGGCAGATAGCCGAAATCGACGTCGGTGAAGGTGATGTCGCCCTCCAGCTTGTGGTAGGTGGTGGTGCCGTCGTGGTGGGGGTGCTTCCACGCCCAGATACCGGTGCGTTCGCTGGTCTCCACGAGGGTGTCGTCCTTATCATACTTGGCGTTGACGAGGGTGACATAGCCCTCGTCGGCCTCGCTGGGTTCATCCATCATCTTGAAGATGCGCTCTGCACCGGCCAGCGCCATGATGATACTGTTGGCCTGCATGGATACCTGACTGATGGGCATATTGAAGCTCTTGTTCAGAGCGAGGAAGGCCATGACGGTGCCCAGCGTCACGCTGCCGACGCCGCTGACGGCCATGGCTGCGCCCGCCAGAGCACAGATGGCATAGCTGATGTTGCCCAGCTGGGCAGTGACGGGCATGATGATGTTGGCAAAGCTGTTGGCCTGCTTGGCGCTGTCCTTGAGCTTATCGTTCAGCTCGCGGAAGCCCTCGAGGGTCTTCTGCTCGTGGGTAAAGACCTTGACGACCTTCTGGCCTTCCATCATCTCTTCGATGTAGCCGTTTACCTTGCCGAGGTCGCGCTGCTGGGCGATGAAGAACTTGCCGCTCTGCTGGGTGATCTTCTTGGAGCAGAACAGCATCAGGGCCACCATCAGCATGGTGACGATGGTGAGCTGCCAGCTCAGCATACACATACTGGCAAAGACGGAAACGATGGTGATGGCGCTGGATACCAGCTGGGGGATGCTCTGGCTGAGCATCTGGCGGAGGGTATCCACGTCGTTGGTGTAGACGGACATGATGTCGCCGTGGGGATGGGTGTCAAAGTAGCGGATGGGCAGGCTCTCCATGTGGGTGAAGAGCTGGACACGCAGATTGCGCAGGGTGCCCTGCGTGACGTTGACCATGATGCGGGCATTGAGCCATGCGGCGAGGATGCCCACCACATAGATGCAGCCCACCCGCATCAGTGCACCGGCCAGCGGCGCAAAGCTGGGGTCCTGCTGCTGGGTCATGGGGATGATATAGTCGTCGATGAGGGTCTGGAGGAACAGGCTGGCCTGCACGTTGGCCAGTGCGCTGACCACGATGCAGATGAGCACGAGGATGCAGTGGGGCAGATAGTGCTGGAACACCTCAGCCATGATGCGCTTGAGCAGTCTGCCCGGGTTTTCGACCTTCGGACGCGGGCCTCCCATGCCGCGGGGGCCGGGGCCGTGGACGACCTTTGCTTTCTGTTCTGCCATTACTGCTCACCTCCCTGCTTGTCGAAGTCGCCGCTGCCGCCCTGTGTCTGGCTGTTGTAGACTTCCTGATAGATCGTGTTGGTCTTCAGCAGCTCCTCGTGGGTGCCCAGACCGTTAATCTGGCCATTGTCCAGCACAAGGATGCGGTCGGCATCCTGCACCGAGGAGATGCGCTGTGCGATGATGATCTTGGTGGTGCCGGGGATCTCCTCCCGGAACGCCTTCCGGATCTTTGCGTCGGTGGCGGTATCCACGGCGCTGGTGGAGTCATCGAGGATCAGGATCTTCGGCTTGCGCAGCAGGGCGCGGGCGATGGTCAGGCGCTGCTTCTGGCCGCCGGACACGTTGGAGCCGCCCTGCTCGATCCAAGTATTGTACTTGTCCGGGAAGCGCTCAATGAACTCATCGGCGCAGGCCAGCTTGGCCATCCGGATGCACTCTTCCTCGCTGGCGTTCTCGTTGCCCCAGCGGAGGTTGTCGAGGATGGTGCCGGAGAACAGGACGTTCTTCTGGAGCACCATGGAGACCTCCCGACGGAGAACATTGAGGTCGTAGTCCCGGACATCCACGCCGCCCACGCTGACGGTACCGCTTTCGGCGTCGTACAGGCGGGGGATGAGCTGCACCAGACTGGACTTTGCGCTGCCGGTGCCGCCGATAATGCCCAGTGTCTCGCCGGGCTTGATGTCGAAGGTGATGTCGTTCAGGACGGGCTGGCCTGCACCATGCTTATACTTGAAGGAGACATGGTCGAAGCGGATGCTGCCGTCCTTGACCTCCTGCACCGGGGCCTTGGCCGGGGGCAGGTCGGTCTTTTCGTCCAGGACCTCGACGATACGCTTGGCGGAGGCAGCGGACATGGAGATCATGACGAAAGCCATGCTCAGCATCATCAGGGCCATCAGGATGTTCATGATGTAGCCGAACAGGGCGTTCAGCTGGCCGGTGGTCAGTGCGCCGTGGAGGATGTACTTTGCGCCGAACCAGCTCAGGGCGATGTTGCAGCCATAGATGGCCGTCAGCATGGCGGGGTTGTTGAAGCTCAGGCGGCTCTCGGCGTTGACGAACTGCTGGTACAGACCCTCGCAGGCCTTGGTGTACTTCTCGTTCTCAAAGCCCTCGCGGACGAAGCTCTTGACCACGCGGATGGCAGAGACATTCTCCTGCACCGAGGCGTTCAGGTTGTCGTAGTTCTTGAAGACCCGGTCGAAGATCTTGAAGGTGGGCACCATGATGCTGGCCAGTACAGCCAGAAGGAAGGCGATAGCCACCACGAAGATGAGAGTCAGCGGGCCGCCGATGGAAAAGGCCATGATGAGGGCGAACACCAGATGGACCGGGGCGCGCACACACATACGCTCCATCATCTGGAAGGCGTTCTGTAAGTTGGTTACGTCGGTGGTCATGCGGGTGACGAGGCCGGCGGTGGAGAATTTGTCGATGTTGGAGAAGGAGTAGTGCTGGATGTTCTCGTACATCGCATCGCGCAGGTTGCCGGCGAAGCCGGTGGATGACTCGGCGGCATACTTGCCCGCCAGAATGCCCAGCAGCAGAGCGATGGCCGCCACTGCGAAGGTGAGCAGGCCATACTTGAGGATGGCGTTCATATCGCCCTTTGCAATGCCAAGGTCGATGATGAAGGCCATGATGGTGGGCAGCAGGATGTCCATGACGGCTTCCAGCGCGGAAAACATCGGTGTCAGGATCGCGGCGCGCTTATACTCGCCCAGATGAGACACAAGCTTTTTTATCATCTGTGGAACCTCCTTTGAATAATTGTTTGGTACGGAACAATTTTATACAAAACAATTTTAATGTCAATGCTTTTTTCAAAGTTTCGGAAAAAGTTCATATTTGTTTCACTTCAGGGGGAATCAACCTCTCCGTCACGGCTTCGCCGTGCCACAGCCCGAGTTGCGGCTCCCAGCGTCTGCTTCGCTGTCGCTTGCATCCTGCTGGCCGCTGCCTCAACAGCTCCTCCCTGTTTCCGCCGCTGGCGGCGGTCGTCGCCGTTGCTCCTATCGAGGGGAGGCCTTGGCATATCGTAAAGCTTTATCTTTTCGCCAGAGGCTCCCCTACAAGGGGAGCTGGCGGGCGTGAGCCCGACTGAGAGGTTGGACGAAGGATAGCCTTCGTATTTATTTGAGGCCTAAATATAATTTATTCAGCAGCCGCAGCAGCTCGGTGTTCTCTTCTTCCGTCAGCAGGCTGGCGACGTATTCGTCGGTCTGGTGGAGGGCGAGCATGGTATTTTCGTGGAACTGGCGGCCCTTTTCGGTGAGCACCAGCTGCTTGAGGCGGGCGTCCTGCGCGACGCTCTGACGGGCGATGTAGCCCTTGCGCTCCATGAGCTGTAAAATATTGGTGACGGTGGAGCGGGTAATGGAGAACTCCCGCTCGATGTCCCGCTGGAACACGGGGGTGTCAGAGTTCCGGTAGAGGTACTCCATGATCCAGCCGTGCATGGGGGTCACGGCCTCCACGCCGTTGGCGCGGGAGATCTGGCCGATCCTGCGGAAGATGAGATTGTTCACCCGGCGCAGCTGGGCCGGGATGACCTGCGGAGTCTCCCAAGGCGGTGCGACAGGAGTGCAGCAAGGCTCGATTTCTTTACACATAGTTATCATCCTTCTGTTCGTTATATGGCAGAGCTGTGAATGTTCGGAGGTCGAACTGTTTCACATAAAACTGTTTGATACAGGACTATTATGGACCAAAAAAAGAGGGCTGTCAACCCTCTTTTGCGCCTAGTCCCACCGGCCCAGCCCTGTCAGGATGGCGATGGCGACTTCGGGCTTGTTTGTGACCACGAGTTCCGGGTCGAGCCGGAACAGCTGGCGCAGGTCATCCCGGCTGTCATTGCCCACCGGCCACGGCGCGACCTTGAAGCCGTGGGCGTGGGCGTTGGAGATCAGGTCTTTGTCCCGGAAAAAGGCGTGGTACTCCGGCCCGATGTAGTCCACCGGAAAGCTGAACTGTGCGACGTAATTCACAAAATCGGTCTGGTAGTAATACTGCTGTAAGATCTGGGCCAGATTCATGCCGGGGAAGATGGAGTAGAGGAAATTGAGGCGGTCTTTCAGATAATAAAGAAGGATGCTGTTCTCCTCGTCGAGGCTGTTGGGGTCTTCCAGCAGGGCTGCCGCTTCGCTGACGGCCTGCGGGCTGGAAAGCTTCTCTGCGAGAGGGTCGGTCTTCTTGAGGCCCAGCTTTTCCCAGAAGGTGGCGGGCTGGACGAGCTGGGACTCGGGGCTGGAGGTCATGGCACAGATGGCCATCTGGGGCATCCGCTCCTTCACCCGGCGGAGAGCGCCGTACTCGAAGGCCGTGATGACGGCCTTTTCTTCCAGTCCCGCGTCGAGGACGGCGTCGATGACCCGGTCTGCGATCTCCTCGTCCCGGTCGAAGTAGGGCTTCAGCTCGATGTGGATCATCTGGAAGCCCTGCGCGACTTCCAGCACCTCTTCGAGGGTGGGGATCTGCTCGCCTGCGTACTCGGGGCCTTTCCAGCTGCCGAAATCCAGCTTCCGCAGCTCGTCGAAGGTCATGTCCGGGATGTTGCCGTGGACGCCGGCCTTGAGGTCGGTGAAGTAGTCATGGGCCACCACGAGGTGACGGTCCTTGGTGAGCTGGACGTCGCACTCGAAGCCGTCTGCGCCCAGCGTCTTGGCCAGACGGAAGGACGTCAGCGTGTTTTCGGGGGCCAGATGGGACGCGCCGCGATGGGCGATGATAAGAGGGCGCATGGGCAAAGCTCCTTAGAAGACAGATTGTTGAAAAAATACTACCGTACATGATACACGTTTTCACAAATTCCGTCAATGACGGCGCTTCACAGGGGGAGAAGAAGGGCGAAAGTACGACTTTTATCGTCAAAACGACGAAAAAATAAGCTGGATTTTAGCACTTTTCACGAGAAAAAACCAAAAATCGGCCCATTTCTCTCCTATCTGTTTCTTCCCAACGGACAATTCCTATGGTAAGATTATAGTGTAATGAATCAAACCTCTCCGTCAGCGCTGATGCGCTGCCCCCCTGAAGAGGGGAGCGAGACTGAGAGGTTATCCCAAACGAAAAGATACCTACGGAATAAGGGAAATGGAGAGTTTTGCTATGACTGAGTTCAAGCCCATCAAGGAAGGCAAGGTCCGCGAGATCTACGACAACGGCGACAGCCTCATCATGGTCGCCACCGACCGCATCTCTGCATTTGATGTTATCTTAAAGAATAAAGTCACCAACAAGGGCAAGGTGCTCACCCAGATGAGCAAGTTCTGGTTCGACTACACCCGCGACCTGCTGCCCAACCATATGCTGAGCGTGGACGTGAAGGAGATGCCGGAGTTCTTCCAGCAGCCCCAGTACGAGGGCCGCAGCATGATGTGCCGCAAGCTGACCATGCTGCCCGTCGAGTGCATCGTCCGCGGCTACATCACTGGCAGCGGCTGGGCCAGCTACCAGAAGACCGGCAAGGTCTGCGGCATCCAGCTGCCCGAGGGCCTGCAGGAGTCCGAGAAGCTGCCTGAGCCGATCTACACCCCCTCCACCAAGGCCGAGATCGGCGATCACGACGAGAATATCTCCTACGAGCAGAGCATCGATGTGCTGGAAAAGCAGTTCCCCGGCCACGGCGAGGAGTACGCCACCAAGCTGCGCGACTACACCATCGCCCTGTATAAGAAGTGCGCCGAGTACGCCCTCTCCCGCGGCATCATCATCGCCGATACCAAGTTCGAGTTCGGTCTGGACGAGGACGGCAATGTCATCCTCGGCGACGAGATGCTGACCCCCGATTCCTCCCGCTTCTGGCCGCTGGAGGGCTACGAGGCAGGCCACGGCCAGCCCTCCTTCGACAAGCAGTTCGTCCGCAACTGGCTCAAGGCCAACCCCGACAGCGATTACGACCTGCCGCAGGACGTCATCGACAAGACCATCGCCAAATATGAGGAAGCCTACGAGATGCTGACCGGCAAGAAGCTGTAAGGCTCCCGGAAATTCCGACCACCGCCCGCTTTGGGGAAGACCAGAGCGGGCGGTTTTTGCGTTGCGGTGTTTTACCTCTTGAACAGGGCGGTGGGTGGTGTTACAATAGCACAAGAAACGGGCACATTTTCGGCCCTTTGGTGTAAGAAAAAGGAAGCCGTGCGGACGGCGAAAGGAAACAGTCAAATGGAGATCAGCACGCGGGAGAAACTCTTGCAGACCATCAGCAGGTACATCATCATCACCCTGAGCATCAGCATCATGACCATCGGCGTATACTTCTTCAAGTTCCCCAACAACTTCGTCTTCGGTGGCGTGACCGGCGGCGCAGCCCTTGTGGCAAAGCTCACCCCTCTGTCGGCCTCGGCCTTCTCGTCGTGGGCAAACGTCATCCTGCTCGTTCTGGGTTGGATCTTTCTCGGCAGGGATTTTGCCATCAGCACCGGCTGGGCCACCGTCGTTATGAACGTGGAGCTGGCTGTGTTCGAAAAATATGTCCCTCTCAGCGGCCCTCTGTCCGACCAGCCCATGCTGGATCTGGTCTTCGCCATCGCCCTGCCTGCCATCGCGTCGGCCCTGCTCTTCAATGTGGGCGCCTCCTCTGGCGGCACCGATGTCATCGCCCTTATCCTGAAAAAATATACCCATATGCAGAACACCGGCGAGGCCCTCTTCATCACCGACCTTGCCATGGTGCTGGCAGCCTGCTTCGTGTTCGACCTCTACACCGCCCTTTACTCCTTCGTGGGTCTGACGGTGAAGAGCCTTGTCGTCGATGCGGTGCTGGAACAGATGAAGATGTGCAAGGCCATCCTCATCATCTGTGACGACAAGGACCCCATCTGTGACTTCGTCATGCGCAAGCTGGTGCGCGGTGCCACCTACACCCCCTGCTACGGTGCCTACACCGACCGCCCCCACTACATGATCTATACCACCCTTACCCACCGCGAGGCCCTGCAGCTACAGGCCTTTATCCACAAAGAGAACCTCAACGCCTTCATCTCGATGCTCAGCACCACCGAGGTGTTCGGCAAGGGCTTCAATCACGCATAAAAATAATCAGCAGGATAAACACATCTGTGTCATTCCTCGGAGAGGAATGATGCAGATGTGCTTTTTCTTTGTTCTGCTTATTCAGCTCCGCCCGCAGCAGCTTGGTGTCCTTGCCGCTGAGGATATCCTGTTGTCTTAACGGTATTGCCTGCAAAGGAGGGCTTTTTTGTTTGCGCTCAAATGTGCTATAATAAGAAAAGTGTCGTTATTTGGTGAGGAGGCTGGAATCGAATGGACTTAAAGGAGCAAAAGTACGTCTGCACCCTTGCGGAGTGCAAGAGCCTGACCCGCGCCTCGGAGCGGCTGTATATCTCGCAGCCCGCACTGAGCCTGTACATCAACAATGTGGAAAAGAATCTGGGTGCGCCGCTGTTCAAGCGGAATGGCCGGAAATTCGAGCTGACGTGGCTGGGCAAGCAGTATGTGGAAAAGGCTTCTCAGATGCTGGAGCTGGAGCGGCAGTTCGAGGCGGTGATGCGGCAGACGGAGCAGGAGAGTGCCGGGCAAGTGCGTATCGGTATCGCACAGCGGCGCGCCATCTGGTTTCTGCCTGCGGTGCTGTCGGTGTACGAGCGGGAGTGGCCGCAGGTGGATGTGGTCATCCGGGAAGGAAATCTGGCCGATTTGACCATCATGCTGAAAAACCGGGAGCTTGACCTTGTGGTGCTGAGCCAGAGCGATGTAACGTCCGAGATGGAGACTATCCCACTGGGCATGGAAGATTTTCTGCTGATGGTGTCCGGAGACCATCCGCTGAACGAAAAGGCGGTTCCCGTCGAAGGCTCAAAGCTCGACTTCCTTGACCCGCACCTTCTGAGCGGTGAGACGATATTTCTGAACACCGAGATGCAGAGCGCCCGGCGGGTGGAAGAAAAGATCCTGAAAGATTACAAGGTCAAGCCGGGACGCATCCGGGTAGTACGCAATATGGAGCTTGGCGCACAGCTGGTGGCCGAGGGTCTGGGTGTGGGCTTTATCCGGCAGGGCTATCAGAAGAACATCCACTATCCGAAGCCGGTGAAATACTACACCATCGATAGTTCCAAGTACGGACAGAATGTTGTGGTGGCCTACCGTCAGGATGTGGAGCTGACCAAACCCATGCGAGCTATGATCATGCAGATGAAGGATGCAGCAGAGGAGTATTTGGAGTTCTGATAAACTGAACATAAGAATTCCAAAATGAAGATATAATTTTTTCAAAATGTACAAAGCGCCTCCGATTTGGTAAACTGAAAGTACCAAAAATGGAGGTGCTTATTATGTTGGAGGAAAAACTGGAGCGAAGCGTTGAGCAGAGCGCAGCTGCCCTGACTGCAATGGCAGACGACTTCTTCGACCACCCGGAAGTGGGTCAGCAGGAGTTTCATGCATTTGAGACCCTGACCGGCTGGCTGGAAAAAGAAGGCTTCACTGTGGAGCGCGGTATTGCTGGTATGAAGACGGCGTTCCGTGCCGTCTGGAAGCACGGCGAGGGCGGCCCAAACATCGGCCTGCTCTGCGAGTACGACGCTCTGGCCGGTCTGGGCCACGCCTGCGGCCACCATATGCAGGGGCCGGCCATTCTGGGCGCAGCCAAGGCGCTGAAAGATGCAGCCATCGACGCACCGTATACCATCACGGTCTACGGCACACCTGCTGAAGAGACCATCAGCGGCAAGGTCGTGATGCTGGAAAACGGCTGCACCTTTGAGGAGCTGGATGTGGCGCTCATGATGCACGGCGGCCCGGCTACGCAGGTGGATGTCAAGTCGCTGGCACTCAACAAGCTCAAGATCATCTACCACGGTGTCTGCTCTCACGCAGCGCTCAAGCCCGAAAAAGGTCGCAGCGCACTGGACGGCCTGATTCTGGCTTGTCAGGGCGTCGAGTTCCTACGGGAGCATGTTCCCTCGGACGTTCGGATGCACTACACCATCGTCAACTGCGGCGGCACGGCGGCAAATGTGGTGCCCGGCTATGCAGAAGCGAGTATGTATGTCCGCTCCTACAGCCGCACCGATCTGGACGGCGTGGTGGCCCGCGTCAAGAAGGTATTGCAGGGTGCGGCCATGATGACAGAGACGGAAGTGGAAATCATCGAGGAAAAGAGCCTCGACAACAAGATCCCGGTGCTGTCCCTCAACGAACTGGTGATGGAGCAGGCCGAGAAGGTCAAAGCTCCCTGCATCCGTCCGGCCCGCCAGAAGACCGGCTCCACCGACTTCGGCAACGTGATGCGCCATGTGCCCGGCACCTGCATCCGCGTGGCCTTTGTCCCGGAGGGTGCAGCAGCTCACTCGCAGGAGTATCTGGATGCCGGCAAGACCGAAGCGGCCCACAATGCGGTGGTCTACGGCGCAAAGATTCTGGCTCTGACGGGCGCACAGCTCATTGAGAACCCGGAAAAGCTGGAAGCCATCAAGAAGGAGTTCCATGAGAATCTGGCCAAAGAACTGCACGGCCAGAGCTGACGCTTTGGCGCGTCAAAAGAGAGGAGAAAATTATGGAAACGAAAAAGAAGCAATTCAAGATGCCGCATACCTTCGTTATCATCGGCATCATCATCCTGTTTGCGGTCCTGCTGACCTGGATCATCCCGGCAGGCTCCTACACCCGCTTCGAGAACGAAGCAGGCATTAAGGTCATCGACCCCAACGATTTCAACTACATTGATAAAACTCCCGTCAATCCGCTCGAAATTCCTCTGTACATCGTCAAAGCCTTCATCAAGCGCATTGATCTGATGCTGGTCATCATGTTCGCAGGCGGTGCCTTCCACATCCTGACCAAGACCGGCGCACTTCACGCCGTGGTTGCCAAGATGGCAAAGATCTTCTCCACCCGCGTCTATCTGTTCCTGCCTATCCTGACGCTGGTGTTCGGCCTCATCTGCACCACGCAGGGCGTCAACCTGTTCATTGCCTTTGCACCGATCATGGTCATGATGGCTTTTGCGATGGGTCTGGACTCCATCACCGGTGCATCCATCATCCTGCTGGGCGGCGCCATCGGTTTCTCCACTGGCCCTCTGAACATCAACACCACCATCGTGGCTCAGAAAATTGCCGGTCTGCCGCTGTATTCCGGCGTGGGATACCGCTTTATCTGCTTTGCGGTGTTCTATGTTATCACGAACATCTACCTCATCCGCTACGCACTGAAGATCCAGAAGCATCCCGAACTCAGCCCCATGTACGAGATCGACAAGACCAGCGAGTTCCGCAATGCTGCTGACCTCGACTCCTTCGGCAAGCTGGACGCCCGCAAGATCCTCATCATGCTGGTCTTCTTCGCATCCCTTATCCTCATCGTCTACGGCGGCATCAAGCTCGACTGGGATATGTCTGAGACTGCATCTGTCTTCCTCGCACTGGCTGTCATCGAAGGCGTGCTGGGCGGCTTTGGCCCCTCCGCGATTTCCAAAGAGTTCCTTGAGGGCTGCAAGAAGATGCTGGGCGCTGCCTTCATCATCGGCATGGCACAGGCAATCAGCAGCATCATGAACGCCGGTCACATCACCGATACCGTTGTCCACGCACTGGCAAACGGCCTGAACTTCGTCCCTACCATCCTGCTCGGACCCGCCATGCTGCTGGCAAACACCATCATCAACGTCTTCCTGACTTCCGGCAGCGGTCAGGCCGCAGCTGTCATTCCCATTCTGGCACCTCTGGCCGACCTCGTGGGCGTTACCCGTCAGACCGCAATTCTTTCCTTCAACTTCGGCGACGGCTTCTGCAACTATGTCCTGCCCACTTCCACCGCTCTGATGGGTATCATCAGCGCTGTGAACATTCCCTATGACCGTTGGATGAAGTTCATGTGGAAGCTGTTCCTCATCTGGCTGGCCGTCGGTTCTGTGCTGCTGATGATCGCACAGGCGATCCACCTCGGCCCCATGTGAACTGGAAGGCGGCAAAAAATCAGACTATGGCGTCAACAATAAAAGAAATCAAAAATCCTTGGATTCGGACGCTGGCTGAGTATGGTCTCATCACGGTCAGCATCTGGATCATGGTCATCGGCATCTACTTTTTCAAATTCCCAAACCACTTTGCTTTCGGCGGCGTGACCGGCTTTTCCACAGTGTTCAGCCAGCTGCTCCACTGCTCGGCAAGTACCTTCACCACCGTTGCTAACTACGCGCTGCTGGTGCTGGGCTTCATCTTTCTGGGTAAGAGCGTCGGCATCCGCACCGTTTATGCGACCATCGTTATGTCGGTGAGCTTGCAGGCACTGGACGCTCTGGTGCCGATGCACGGTACTCTGACCGACCAGCCTATGCTGGAGCTGGTGTTTGCCATTATGCTCCCGGCTATCGGTTCGGCGATCCTGTTCAACATCGACGCATCCTCGGGCGGCACGGATGTCATCGCCATGGTTCTGAAAAAGTACACCAGCATGAACATCGGTTCTGCCCTGATGGCAGCGGATGTGGCGGCTGTGGGCCTCTCGTTTGCAATGTACGGCCCCTCCACCGGTCTGTTCTCCATCATGGGTCTGGTGGCCAAGTCGATGGTGGTGGATAACGTCATCGAGAATATGAACCTCTGCAAGTGCTTCAACATCGTGTGTGAGCACCCGCAGGCCATCTGCGACTTCATCATCCACGATTTGAACCGAAGCGCGACCACCTTTGAAGCGCGCGGCGCGTACTCTGACGCCCACAAGACGGTCATCATGACCACCATGCGGCGCAGTCAGGCCATCCGCCTGCGCAACTTCATCCGCCAGCAGGAGCCGACGGCCTTTATCATGATAGAAAATTCCAGCGAGATCATCGGTAAGGGCTTCAGCCCCGTGTAAAAAAGGATTTTTCCGCAGCAGGCAAAACGCACAGCCAGTGGTTTTGCCTGTTTTGCACTACCCGACCGGATGACATTCCGTGCAGGAAAACGGGTAAAGCGGAAGATAAAATGCAAGGCTTCCATGACCAAATGGAATAAATCTTGTGTACAAGAGAAATTTTTGGCGATTCTTAACGAATATTAAGACGGAAGCTATGCCTTTTGTAAGATTGTCCGATTATGATAGAACCATCAGGAGCGGTGCGGAAGAGCGCCGCCCCGCAAGAACGGTATAATGAATGAAGAAACCACCTTCCAAGGAGGAAAAAAGCATGGAGATCAAGAAAGCAGCCACGGCTGGTACTCTGGAATCCAGCGACTGCATGGTGACCGTGGAGCCGGGCGAGGGCAAGATCGATTTCTCCCTCGAAAGCTCCGTCATCCACCAGTACGGCAACCAGCTGCGCAAGGTCGCGCTGGAGACCCTGAAGAATCTGGACATCGATAACGTCCGCATCACCATCGTGGACAAGGGCGCACTGGACTGCACCCTGAAGGCCCGCATCGAGGGCGCTGTTTATCGCTCTGTTGACCAGTATGAGGATCTGCCTTGGGGAGGTGCCATTCGATGAATAATCCGAACAAAAAGCGCCTGCGCCGCACGATGATGTTCCTGAATGCGCAGAAGCCCGGTCTGATCAAAGATCCCTACATCTATAAGGCCGACTCCCTGATGCTGGACCTCGAGGACGCTGTCGCCGAGAACCAGAAGGACGTCGCCCGCTTCAGCCTGTACCACGCCCTGAAGACCGTGGATTACCGCGGCGCCGAGCGGGTCGTCCGCATCAACGGTCTGGACACCCCCTACTGGCGTGAAGACATCCGTGCCTGCGTGGCCGGCGGCTGCGATTCCATCCGCATCCCCAAGACCGAGCACGCCGAGGATGTCCACCGCGTGGCTGCTGCCATCGCCGAGGACGAGAAGACCTATGGCCGTCCCGAGGGCGAAGTCCTCATCATCGCCGCTCTGGAGTCTGCCCGCGGCGTCATGAACGCTCTGGAGATCTGCGAGTCTGACGAGCGCCTGTTCGGCATCGCACTGTCCGGCGGCGACTACACCAAGGACCTGCAGACCCATATCACCGGCACCGGCATCGAGCTGATGGGTGCCCGCCAGCAGATGATCATTGCCGCCCGCGCTGCAGGTGTGCAGTGCTTCGACACCGTCTACACCGACCTGAAGGATATGGACGGCTTCCGCAAGGACGTGGAGAACATCCACCTGATGGGCTTTGACGGCAAATCCATCATCAACCCCCGTCAGATCCCCATCGTCCACGAGATCTTTACTCCCACCCAGAAGGACATCATCTTCGCCGAGAAGGTCGTCAAGGAGATCGACAGCAAGAAGGCTCTGGGCATCGGCGTCTTCACCGTCGATGGCAAGATGATCGACATCGCCTTCTACGACGGTGCAAAGCGCACCATCGATCTGGCCAAGGCATCCGGCGTGTATAAGGGGGATTTGTGATTATGTTGAACGCAGTAGGCAGAGAAATTCCCGAAGAGATCCTCGAGCGCACCGGCAAAGAGGTCTTTCAGGGCAACAACTATAAGGACGGCAAGGCTTTCCAGAAGGCCAGCCCGAAAGTCACCCCCGTGATGCGCAACGACCACGATAAGATGGTCCAGAACATCCACGAGGCCCTCGTCAAGTGCAACGCCCACGACGGCATGACCGTTTCCTTCCACCACCACTTCCGCGAGGGCGACCTCGTGGTCTGCATGGTCATGGAAGAAATCCACAAGATGGGCTTCAAGAACATCACCCTGAGCGCAAGCTCTCTGGGCAAGGCCCATGACGCCCTCGTCCCCATGATCGAGGACGGTACCATCGTCAACATCGAGTCCTCCGGCGTCCGCGGCAAGATCGGCGATGCCATCTCCCACGGCAAGCTGAAGGGGCTGGCCACCATGCGCAGTCACGGCGGCCGCGTCCGCGCCATTGAGACCGGCGAGACCCATGTGGACATCGCTTTCATCGGCGCACCTTCCTGCGATGAGTACGGCAACTGCTCCGGCATGGGCGGCAAGACCAACTGCGGCGTCCTGAGCTACGCCTATGTGGACGCTGAGATGGCCGACTATGTGGTCGCTGTCACCGACTGCCTCGTGGATTACCCCAACTATCCCGCTGAGATCAACCAGACCAAGGTGGATTACGTCTGCGTCGTGGACCAGATCGGCATCCCCGAGAAGATCGCTACCGGCGCTGCAAAGCCCACCACCGACCAGCGCAAGATCCTGATGGCCGAGTACTGCACTCAGGTCGTTGCAAACACCCCCTACTTCAAGGACGGCTTCTCTTATCAGACCGGTGTCGGCGGTGCATCCATCGCTTCCACCATCTCTCTGTCCAAGATCATGGAGGAGAAGAACATCCATATGGGTCTGGGTGTCGGCGGCCTGACCAAGCCCATGTGCGAGCTGTTGGACCGCGGTCTGGCCCGCAAGCTGGTGGATACGCAGGACTTTGACCTCGACGCGGTCAACAATGTCCGCACCAACCCCAACCACTTCCCCATCTCTGCTGGCGAGTACGCAAGCCCGATGAACAAGGGCGCGTTCGTCAACAAGCTGGATTACGTCATTCTGGCCTCTCTGGAGGTTGATACCCACTTCAACTGCAACGTCGTCGTCGGTTCGGATGGCATCATCACCGGCGCACAGGGCGGCCATCCCGATACCGCACAGGGTGCAAAGTGCACCATCGTCATCGCTCCTCTGCTGCAGGGCCGCATCCCGGCCATCTGCACCGACGTGACCACCGTCACCACCCCCGGCGAGAGCGTTGACATCGTCGTCACCGACTACGGCGTGGCCGTCAACCCCCGCCGTCCTGACCTGCTGGAGGCTCTGAAGGCCGCTGATTGCGTGCCTCTGAAGACCATCGAGGAGCTGCGCGACATCGCCTACTCCATCGTCGGCGAGCCTGAGAAGGTCCAGTTCGGCGACCGCATCGTGGGCATCATCGAAGCCCGCGACGGCACGGTCATGGATGTCGTCCGTGAAGTCAAGCCTTTCTCTTTCCGCGAAGATTGAGTGATATAGCGTAAAAACGGGTTTGTGGCTTGCCAACCACGCTTCGGAATGGATTCACGGATATTCCTTCGCTCTTCTCACCCCCGTTTTTGTGTCTGGATACGCACACAAGCTTCATGCGATTCTCCTTTTTCAAGGTTTTGTGTTTTATACCGGCATAAAACCAAAGAGCAGCCAGCTGCACCGCGCGCAGCTGGCTGCTCTTCTTTTTGTTTTTTGAAAAAAGGATGTTCTTACGGCACGAACCGGTAGCCCACGCCCCGGATGGTGATGATGTGCTGGGGGGTGCGGGCGTTGTCCTCGATCTTGCTGCGCAGACGGTTGATGTAGACCATGATGGCGTTGTCGTCCACAGCGATGAGGTTGCCCCAGATCTGCTCGTAGATCATATCCTTGGTGAACACCTGCTGCGGGTGGCGGACAAAGAGGAGAAGCAGGCTGCGCTCTTTCTCCGAAAGGTTCAGCTCCACGTTGTTTTTGTAAAAGCGCATGGTGGTGGTGTCACAGAGGAAGGGGCCGCAGCTGATCTGCTGGCTGTTCTCCTGTGAGAAGCTCTTGCTGCGGCGGATAAGGGCTTTGACCTTCGCGCCTAAGATCTGGGGGCGGAAGGGCTTGGTCACATAGTCGTCTGCGCCCAGAGACAGGCCGTACATGAAATCATAATCCTCGTTGCGGCCGCTGATGATGATGACCGGCGTGGTGACGCCGTTGCGCCGGATGGTCTGAATGACGTCAAAGCCCTCCATGTCTCCCAGCGTGATGTCCATCAGGATCATATCCAGCGTGCCGCTCTGCCGCGCAATGACGTCCAGCGCCGCCGCGCCGCTGTTGACGACGAGAGGATCCATCTCATTGCTGATCATAACTTTCGATAAAAGTTTGCAAATTGCTGGATCATCGTCTACAATAAGAACATGATACGACATGATAACTCCCTGCACTTTTCTGACCGGAACGGTTGATTCTGCTTACGCTTACATAAATAAAATTATAACATTTTTAGACAGGAAGAGCAAGACCGCCCCAAAGGAGGCTATGAAATGAAGGAGAAAACTGCCCCGAAAAAGACATGGCTCCAGACCCTGCGCGCCCTGTGGGTGCCGCTGGCCATCGGCATCGTGACGGTGACCGCGCTGGCCCTTGTGGTGGGGGCGGTGTGGCAGGACTACCGCACCGCCCTGATGACCAGCCAGACGCGGCAGATGGAGCTGGTGGTGCAGAGCACCGCCGACAGCATCCGCGTCCTGCTGGAGGAATACGCTGACCGACTGGACTCCATCGCCGAAAAGGTGGCGGCGGATGCAGGTCTCCGCCCCACTGTGGCCCGGAGCGACACCATACGGGACGTCTGGCTGGAAAACAGCAACGGCGAGGTCGTCTACAGCTGCTATGAACTCAGCGCGGTCTGTGATGTCCTTATCACTCGGACAGAGAAGATCTCCTACTGGCAGTACCACAGCGGGGATGAACACTATCTTGTGATGAAAAAACAGGCGGGGGGGAAGACCGTCTGCCTCGTGGTGGACGCTACGGTCATGTACCAGCAGCTCATCTCGGAGATCCACGTCGGCACCAACGGTTACATCATGATAAAGAACGACGACAATCTTGTGGTCATGCACCCCGAGGCCGTCCAGTGGGGCATCAAGGTCGTGGAGGGCCGCCAGCGCATCTATAAGGATCGGACGCTGGATCTGAGCAGCCTGAGCGAGCTGCTGCGCGCCCAGCAGGAGGAGGAAGCCGGCACGCTGGATTACTACTCCTACTGGTGGACCGACCCGAGCCTGCCCCGGGTGCATAAAATAAGCGCCTTCCGCCATCTGAAGGTAGGGGACAGCTTCTGGATCGTCAGCGCCGTGGTGGATTATGACGACCTCTACGAGCCGGTACAGCAGAGCTTTGTGAAGGTGGTGTTCATCTTCGGCGGCGTGGCACTGGTGCTGGTGCTCTTCATGTTCCAGATGTTCCGTCTGCAGGAGCGCGACCGCCGGAGTGCCACCGAGATCAGCGACCTGAAAACCCTGAACCAGACCCTCGAAGAGCTCCACCGCAGCGAAGAGTCGCTGGCCCACGGCCAGCGGCTGCAGATGATGGGGACCCTCACCGGCGGCATCGCCCACGAGTTCAACAACTTCCTCACCCCCATCACCGGTTATGCCGACCTCATCATGGCCGACGCCGACCCGGGCAGCGAGATCTACGACAACGCGATGGAGATCAGCGAGGCGGCCCAGAAGGCGCAGGAGGTCGTGAAGCAGATCTCCTCCATGAGCCGGAAAAACGTGGAGACGGTCTACGATGCTGTGTCGGTGGAGGGTCTGCTGCACCGGACGAGGAAGCTGGTGGAGACCAACTGCCCAAAGAATGTGGAGCTGTGCGAAGAAAACGCGCTGACCGGCGAATGCGTTCTGGGCAATGCGACCCAGCTGCAGCAGGTGCTGCTGAACATCAGCATCAACGCCATCCACGCCATCGGCGCCGAGGGCGGAAAGCTGACCATCCGGGGTAGTGTCGTGCCACGCAGGGAGCTTGAGGCCCTCTTCCCGGAAGAAAAGATCTCGGAAGAGTGGCCCAACTACGTTTGCCTCAGTGTCACCGACACCGGCTGCGGCATGGACAAGGAGACGATGCAGCACATCTTCGAGCCGTTCTTCACCACCAAAAAGACCGGCGAAGGCACCGGCCTCGGCCTTGCTCTGGCGGACCAGATCATCCGCACCCACCGGGGCCGCATCCGGGCGGAGAGCACCATCGGCAGGGGCACCACCTTCTATGTCTATCTGCCGGTGCTGGAGCAGCAGCAGGAGCGGGAACAGCTGCAGTGGGGTGTGGACAGCAAGCTGCGCATCCTTGCGGCGGACGACAACAACAAGGTCCTCGACCTGCTGGACAAAGACCTCAGCGCGCTGGGCCTGAGTGTGTCCACCTGTTCCCGCCGGGGCGAGCTGCGCCAGCTGCTGGAGCAGCAGCCTTTCGACGTCCTCGCCATCGACGAGAGCCTTGCCGGCAGCAGCGGCGTGGACTTCTGCATGGCCATCCGGGGCCGCTACCCCGGCATGACCCGCATCGTCATGACCAACTCGCCTACCCGGGAGATCGTGGACGCCCGCAGCCACGGCGTCATCGACGGCTATATCGTCAAGCCCGTGTCGGCGTCCACCCTGCTGGCCCAGATACGGAGCAGCAGAAAGGAATGAGGGCTGCGCGCAAAGCCTCTCCCTTTGGGAGAGCCTTCCGGGGGGGAGATTGTATCCAACCTTCCATACGGAATCTTACAGGATATTAAGAGATTCCTTAACAAACCGTAACGCAAGGCGCTTTGGCGTTTAAGTTTGGGCCGGTATACTGAAACCATAACGAACGGGAATGATTCTGGATGACAAAACAGAATGCATCCCCAGTATACGAAAAAGGAAAGGAAGTACAAACCCATGAGTGATACGATCCTCGCTCTGCTCGGCTTTGCAACGGTGATTGCGGTCATCGTCCTGCTGCTGCGCAATGTCACGGTCCCTGCACTGGCATTCGTCAGTGTCTCGACCATCACCGCAGCCATTCTGGTGGCGACCGGTGCTTTCACGCTGGATGAGATGGCCGGCTTTATCAAGGAGGGCGTCAAGGGCGTCCACGGCACTGCCGTCCTGTTCATCTTCTCCGTCCTGTTCTTCGGCGTCATGACCGATGCTGGCATGTTCGACAAGATCATCGGTGCGCTGATGAAGAAGGTCGGCAACAACGTCGTCGGCGTTGCCCTGATGACCTGCCTCATCGCCATCATCGGCCATCTGGACGGCGGCGGCGCTTCCACCTTCCTCATCACCATCCCCGCCATGCTGCCCGTCTACAAGCGCCTGCATATGCGCCGTGAGACCCTGCTGCTCATCTGCGTCACCGCAATGGGCGTCATGAACCTGATGCCCTGGGGCGGCCCCACCATGCGCGCCGCAAGCGTCATCGAAATGGAGCCGAACGACCTGTGGTTCCAGCTCATGCCCATGCAGATCGTCGGCTTCGTGCTGGCCATCGGCACTGCCATCTTCTGGGGCCTGCAGGAGAAGAAGCGCATCGCAAAGCTCGGCGATGCCATCGCTGCTGAGGACGCCGGCAAGTACGACGACTCCGACGACGGCAAGAAGGACGAGACTCTGGCTCGTCCCCAGAACTTCATCTTCAACGTCATCCTGACTCTGGCCGTCATCATCGTGCTGGTTCTGGACATCTTCCCCTCTTACTACGTCTTCATGGTCGGCTGCGCTCTGGGCATTCTGGTCAACTACCGCGGCAAGAAGCTGCACAACTCCATCATCAAGAGCCACGCTTCCGCTGGTCTGAGCATGGCATCCACCATTCTGTGTGCCGGTGTCTTCCTCGGTGTCCTGAGCAAGAGCGGCATCATGGAGAAGATGGCAGTCGTCATGGCAAGCTTCATCCCGACCTCTCTGGGCCGTTTCCTGCCCATCATCATCGGCATCCTGAGCGTGCCTCTGGCTCTGCTGTTCGATACCGACTCCTACTTCTACGGCCTGCTGCCCGTTCTGGTCAGCGTCGGCAACCAGTTCGGCGTCAACCCGGCTCACATCGCCATCGCAATGGTCGTCTGCCGCAACTGCGCTACCTTCATCAGCCCGGTGGCTCCTGCTACCTATCTGGGCATCGGTCTGGCCGGTGTCGAGATCAAGGACCACATCAAGTACTGCTTCGGCTGGCAGTGGGGCGTTTCCATCGTCTGCCTCGTCGCTGGTCTGATCCTCGGCGTCATCCACTTCTGATCAACTGAATTTCCGCCCGGCTGCCCTTCGTTGGACGGCCGGGCATTTTTGCAGGATACTTTTTACCACTTTTTCCCAAGGAGGCTGCTGCAATGCGTGAGAACTTTGTCTGCACCGCGGCCGATGCCATCTACAAGCTGGCAGCGGGCAACCTGAAATACCTGAACGCGGAGAACGGGAGCGGCGATATTTCCCGCCGCATCCGGATGTCCACATGGGCCAAGGGCCAGTCGCCCTATGCCATCATCGTCACCTGCTCGGACTCCCGGGTCATCCCGGAGAACATTTTCTCGGCGGGCATCGGGGAGCTGTTCGTCATCCGGCTGGCGGGCAATATCATCGACGACCACCAGCTGGGCAGCATCGAGTACGCGGCAGGTCATCTGGGCTGTCGGCTGGTGGTGGTGCTGGGCCATACCCACTGCGGCGCGGTGGATGCGGCCATCCACCACGAGTCGTCCGGCTATATCCGCTACATCACGGACGAGATCAAGAAGGCCATCGGAGAGGAGACCGACCCCTACAAGGCCAGCTGCCTCAACGTCCGGCACAGTGTGCAGGAGATCGAAAAGAGCCTGTGCATCCATAACATCGAGGAGGAAACAGGCCTGCGGGTCGTCGGTGCGATGTATCACATCGAGGACGGCAGCGTCGAATTTCTGTAACATCGGAGCATTGCGGCAAAAAAGGCCCTTTTCCACGGCGGGAAAGGGCCTTTTCCTCTGTTTGACAATCCGGCCTCGTTCGCTTATACTGACAGCGGAAAAAGAAACCGACGGAGGGACGGAATATGGTACAGGTAGATTTGATCACGGGATTTCTCGGGGCAGGAAAGACCACCTTCCTGCGCAGATATGCAGCGTGGTGGGCCGGGCAGGGCGTCCGGGTCTGCGTGCTGGAAAATGACTTCGGCGCGGTGAATGTGGACGCCATGCTGCTTCAGGATCTGGAGGCGGTGGGGGTCGAGGTCGAGACCATCAGCGGCGGCTGCGACTGCGACACCCATCAGCGCCGGATGCGGACGAAGCTCATCTCGATGGCCATGCGGGGCTTTGAACGGGTCGTCGTGGAACCCAGCGGCATCTTCGACGTGGACGAGTTCTTCGACGTGCTGCGGGACGAGCCGCTGGACCGCTGGTATCAGCTGGGGAATGTCATCGCCATCGTGGACGCTCTGCTGCCTGAGACCCTCTCGCCGCAGGCGGAATATATCCTCGCCTCCGAGAGCGCATGGGCGGGCAAGATCCTGCTGAGCCGCTGCCAGCTGGCCACGGACGGGCAGAAGGAGGGAGCAAAGGCCCATCTGGCCCGTGCGCTGGAGGCCTGCAAGTGCTCCCGGAAGTTCGCGCCGGAGGAGATCCTTGCAAAGGACTGGGCCGATTTGACGACTGACGACATGGCCCGCATCGCAAGGTGCGGCTACCGGCAGGCCAGCTGCGAAAAGCTCCATTTTGAGGAGCACGACGCCTTTGCTTCGGTCTACTTCCTCGAGCTAGGCCTGCCCCGTGCCCGTCTGGAACGGAATATCCCGTCCCTCTTCGGCGATGCCGCCTGCGGCAGGGTCCTCCGGGTGAAGGGCTTCGTGGAGGACGGCGGCCAGTGGTATGAGCTGAACGCCACCGCAGCCGGTCTGACGGCTGCACCCATCCCGCAGGGACAGCAGGTGATCATCGTCATCGGCGAGGGGCTGGACAAGGCCCGGCTGGAAGAGAAGCTGAGGCGGTGAGTTTTCCACAATGAAGCAGATAATTGTGCAATATTGATTGCGCCGACCCTCCTGCAGCGTTATAATAGAGAAAAATAAATCAGGAGGCCGTTTCATGAGCATTTCGACCACCCAAAAGCCGACCACCCGCCGCATCGTGGGCATGGTGGTGGGCATTGTCATTATTGGTCTGGGCATCGCCCTCTTCAAGCAGTCCCATCTCGGCAACGACTCCATCAGCGCGCTGAATATGCGCCTCGCCGAGCTGCTGGGCATCTCGCTGGGCGTGCAAAACGTCGCCACCAACATCCTCTTCTTTGCGCTGGAATTCTGGTTCGGGCGCAAGTACATCGGCCTTGGCACCTTCGTCAACGGCATCGGTATGGGGTTCATCATAACCTTCTTCTACGACCCCATTGCCGCGGCCTTCGGCCCGGCAGCGTCCCTGCCGGAACAGCTGGTGTGGGTAGTGCTGGCCGTCCTTGTGACGGCGCTGGGCGCGTCTCTCTACCAGACGGCTGACCTCGGCATCGCGCCCTACGATTACCTCTCGCTGGGTCTGCGGGACTACACGCACTTCCAGTACTTCGGCTGCCGCGTCTTCACCGACGCCTTCTGCGCCCTGCTCTGCTGGCTCCTGGGCGGTCTTGTGGGTCTGGGCACCCTCATCTGCGCGTTCTGCCTCGGACCCTTCATCCAGTTCTTCAACGGCCTCGTCTCCGAGCGGGTCCTGCAGTATAAGCCCGAAAAAGCATGAGCATAACAAAAAAGACATCCGCCGGCGGCAGATGTCTTTTTTGTATCTTACTCGAATTTGAACAGCGGCGTTCCGGTGGAGACGATGCCGCCTGCGGTGAGATGGAGTGCCGGTAGGTCGTCGGCGTTGGTCACGATGACGGCGCTCTCGGTGGAAAGCCCGGCGGCGCGGATGACGTCGAGGTCTACCCGCAGCAGGGGCGTGCCCGCCCTGACGGTCTGGCCCTCTTGGACGAGGAGAGTGAAGCCGCTGCCCCGGAGGGTGATGGTGTCCATCCCGATGTGGATGAGCAGCTCGATGCCCTCATCGCTTTCCAGCCCGATGGCATGGAGGGTGGAGGCCACTGAGACGACTCTGCCGTCGAAGGGAGCAAAGACCGTGTCACCGGTCGGCTCGATGCCGCAGCCGGGGCCGAGGATGGCCGCAGCAAAGGTCTCGTCGGGCAGCTGCTCCAGAGGGAGGACGATGCCGTCGATGGGCGCTTTGACGACCATCTTTTCGCCGGAGAACCGTGTCTCTTCCGCCGCCTCCGCCCTGCTGCCGAAGAGCCTGTCAAAAAAGCCCATAGAGCGTTCCTTCCTTACATCAGAGCGATAAGCTTCTCGACTTCTTCCATCCGGGTGGCCCAGCTGGTGGCGATGCGGACGACGGTGTGGCTGTCGTCGAACTTCTCCCAGAAGCCGAACTTGGCCTTGCCCTCCAGCGCGGCCAGCTGTGCGTTTTCCAGCACGACGAAGATCTGGTTGGTGGGGGAGTCCATGAAGAAGCGGTAGCCCTTTGCGGTGAGGCCCTTCTTGAGGGCATTGGCCGTCTCGATGGCGTTGCGGCTGATGCGGGTGTAGAGGTCGTCGGTAAAGAGGACGTCGAACTGGATGCCCATGAGGCGGCCCTTGGCCAGCAGAGCGCCCTGCTGCTTTACCATCGTCATGAAGTGGGCCGGTGCGCCGTGGGGGAAGACCACGGCCTCGCCGCAGAGTGCGCCCACCTTGGTGCCGCCGATGTAGAACACATCGGTCAGCTTGGCGAGGTCGGCCAGCGTCACATCGGTGCCCTCGCTGGCCAGTGCGTAGCCCAGACGTGCGCCGTCCACGAAGAGGGGCATATGGTAGGCATGGCAGACGGCGGACAGGGCTTCCAGCTCGGCCTTCGTGTACAGCGTGCCGTACTCGGAGGGGTGAGAGATGTAGACCATGCCGGGGAAGACCATGTGGTCGTGGTTCGCGTCGGCGTAGAAGGTCTTGCAGAAGTCCTCTACATCGGCGGCGTCCAGCTTGCCGTTCTTCTGGGGCAGGCCGATGACCTTGTGGCCGGTGAACTCAATGGCACCGGCCTCATGCCCGGCCACATGGCCGGTGGCGGCGGCGAGCACGCCCTCCCAGCGGTGGAGCAGGGAGGCAATGACGATGGCGTTGGTCTGGGTGCCGCCCGAGATGAAGGACACATCTGCCTCGGGGCAGGCGCAGGCGGCGCGGATCTTCTCCTTTGCGCTGGCACAGTAGGGGTCGGTGCCGTAGCCGGACACCTTCTCGAAGTTGGTCTCGGTCAGCTTCTGGAGGATGGCCGGATGCGCGCCCTCGCAGTAATCATTTTCAAAATACAGCATATACGTTCTACTCCTTTTCTGCAGCGGATGACTTTATTATGTACCCCGGCCCGGAGTTTGTCAATTCCGGGGGCAGAAAGCAGCCACCCTTTGCTGTATCTTTAATATATTTGTGGTATAATTTTATGGTAAGACCGAATATAGATCGGGAGGGGACAACGATGAAGCAGACGCTCCGCAAGCGGGATATTTGGGTGTTTCTGGCGGCGCTCATCGGTGCATTCGCCTGCATGACGCTCATCCAGTTCATCAGCGGACGCATCGACGGCGTGGCCTCGATGGTGTTCCTGCTGGCGGTGTTCTTCGTCTCGATGTACACCGACGGCTACTGGTGGGGCGTTGCAGCCTCCATCACCAGCGTGCTGGCGGTCAACTTTGCGTTTCGCACGCCCTATTTTGCCTTCAACTTCACCATCCCGGAGAACATCTTTTCGGGCGTGGTGATGCTGGTGGTGTCCTTCATGACCAGCACCCTCACCACCCGCATCAAAAAGCAGGAGCAGCTGCGGATGGAGAGCGAGACCGAAAAGATGCGGGCCAACCTCCTGCGGGCAGTCTCCCACGACCTGCGCACCCCGCTGACGTCCATCTACGGGGCCTGCTCGACCGTCATCGACAACTACGATTCGCTGGGCCGGGAGCAGAAGGTCAAGCTCCTCTCCGAGGCCTGCGCTGACGCCCAGTGGCTCAACCGGATGGTGGAGAATCTGCTCTCCGTCACCCGCATCGACGCCGACGGCGTCGCCATCCAGAAGACCCCCACGGTGCTGGAAGAGCTGGTGGATACCGTACTGGTGCGGTTCCAGAAGCTCCACCCCGGTGTGCCGGTGGAGGTGAAGCTGCCGGATGACTTCATCGTCATCCCGATGGATTCCATGCTCATCCAGCAGGTGCTGACCAATCTGCTGGAAAATGCCGTGCTCCACGCAGAGGGGATGACCAACCTGACGCTGCGGGTGTTCACGCTGGGGCGGCGGGCGGTGTTCGAGGTCATCGACAACGGCTGCGGCATCCCGAAAGAACAGCTGAAGAGGCTCTTCAGCGGCACGACGCTGGCGCAGGATACCTCGTCGAGCGGCAAGCACGGCATGGGCATCGGGCTGTCGGTGTGTGCGGCCATCATCAAGGCCCATGGCGGCGAGATCAAAGCCGAGAGCACGCCCGGTGAGGGCACGACCATCCGGTTCTGGCTGGAAACGGAAGAAGTGGATACGGAGGAAACAGAGGATGAGCAATAATAAATTCAAGGTACTTATCATCGAGGATGAGGCGAACATCTGCAGCTTCATCCAGACCCTGCTGGAGACCAACGGCTATCAGGCGCTGGTGGCCCAGACCTGCATGATGGGCATGACCATGTTCATCTCCTACAACCCCGACCTCGTCATCCTTGACCTTGGCCTGCCCGACCGGGATGGTCTGGATGCCATCCGCTCCATCCGTCAGAAGTATCTGACCCCCATCATCGTGCTGTCGGCCCGCACCACCGAGCGGGATAAGATCGAGGCCCTTGACCTCGGCGCCAACGACTACATCACCAAGCCCTTCGGCACCGGTGAGCTGCTGGCCCGGGTGCGGGCTGCGCTGCGGGTGAACCGCTATGGCGGCGGCAGTCTGCCCGGCGGAGTGTTCAGCGCGCAGGGCCTCACCATCAACTACGAGCGCCGCAAGGTGTTTGTGGACGGGCAGGAGGTGCGCCTGACCCAGACGGAATACAACATCGTGGCCTTCCTGTCCGAACACGCCGGGCGTGTGATGACCTATGCGGCCATCGTCCGGGCCATCTGGGGCGACACGGACGCCAGCAGCACCAAGAAGCTGCAGGTGAATATGGCCAATATCCGCAAAAAGCTGGGCAGCCGCCCGGGCAGCAATACCTACATCCTCAACGAGCTGGGCGTGGGCTATCGGATGATTGAGGAAGACGCCAAGCCGCTGGAGTCTGCGGAGGAGACAAAATGACACTGGCGCTGATCCTGTTCGTCCTGTTTTATATTTTGATGCTGGCGGTGCAGCAGTACCGTCCTTGGGTCGCGCTGGGCGGCGCGGGGACGTTCCTGCTGCTGGGGAAGCTGGGCGTGTACGATTTCACGCTGGCGGACGCCGCCCGGGCCGTGGACTTCAATGTTCTGCTGATGATGGCAGGGATGATGGGCACGGTCTTTCTTTTTATCCAGAGCAAAATGCCCGCCCGGCTGGCCGAGGAGCTGATCGCCCATGTGCCGGATGTCCGGTGGGCCGTGTCGGTGCTGGCCCTGCTGGCGGGGTTCATCAGCGCGTTCGTGGACAATGTGGCCACCGTCCTGATGGTGGCCCCGGTGGGGCTTGCCATCGCCCGGCGGCTGCGCATCTCGCCGGTGCCGGTGCTCATCGCCATCGCGGTGTCCTCCAATTTGCAGGGCGCAGCCACGCTGGTGGGGGACACCACGAGCATCCTGCTGGGCGGCTTTGCGGGGATGAACTTCTTCGACTTCTTCTGGATGGAGGGCCGGCCCGGCATCTTCTGGAGCGTGGAACTGGGGGCGCTGGCCTCGCTGGGGGTGCTGTTCTGGCTCTTCCGCGACCAGCGCCAGCCCGTCCATGTGGAGGTGGAAACAAAGGTGGAGGACGATGTGCCCACGGCTCTGCTCCTGCTGACGGTGGGGCTGCTCATCGCGGCGTCCTTCCTGCCTGAGCCGTCCGGCGGCGTGCTGCATCTGCTCTACACCCTCCGCAGCGGCCTTGTCTGTATGGGGCTCTGCCTCTTCGGGGTGGCCCGGGCCTGCTGGCGCAGCCGCTCGCTGACTCCGCTGGGCGAGACGGCCCGGGCACTGGACTACGACACCCTGCTGCTCCTGTTCAGCCTCTTCATCCTACTGGAAGGAGTGAGCAAGGCGGGCGTCATCGACGCGGCGGCCCGGATGTTCCACTCCGCCGCCGGAGACGAGCCCCTGCGGCTCTATCTCCTGCTGGTGGCGGCGTCGGTGGGGCTGTCGGCTTTCATCGACAACATCCCCTATGTGGCGGCCATGCTGCCGGTGGTGCAGGGGGTCGCCGCTCTCATGAACGGCGGCGCAGGCATCGAGCCGGAGCTGTTCTATTTTGGCCTGCTCACCGGCGCGACGCTGGGCGGCAACCTGACCCCCATCGGCGCGTCGGCCAACATTGCGGCCATCGGCATCCTCCGCAAAAACGGCGAGTGCGTCCGCACCAGCGACTTTCTGCGCATCGGCGTGCCCTTCACGTTGGCGGCCGTCCTTGTGGGGGCGGGGAGCCTCTGGCTGTTCTGGGGCGTGTGAGAAAATTCGGAAAAAACTGCAAAAGAAAACGGCGTGAGAGGGCAGGCATCCACCCCGGCAACAGGCATCACCGGAGCGGATGTCTGCTTTTTGTGCGCAGGGACGTGAGATAAAATATACAGGAAAGATTGCAAAAACTTTTTTGAAAAAATGCTTGACTTTGCGGTTTTCTGTGGTATAATAACTATCGTTCCGAGCCGAACGGCCACGAACAAAAACAGAATATGCGGATATGGCGGAATTGGCAGACGCGTTAGATTCAGGTTCTAATCGGGGCAACTCGGTGGAGGTTCAAGTCCTCTTATCCGCACCACAACAACAAAATCCGAACTTTTTTCCAATAGGAGAAGGGTTCGGATTTTTTGTATTCTTTGGAAAACAGAACGAATCCCTTGCTTCCATCGAAAAACGTCCTAGACCTTATCATAAGAAAGCACGACAGACCACTGTAAGAGTGCCGTAAGGCGGAAAGGACACAAACATGAAGTACGATGAAAGAGCTTGCAAATTCAACATGGATACCGGCTGCGTGGAACTGCTGCTCCGGGATGGGAGAATGCTCTCCATTGACTGCACTGGGGTCGAGGATGAATTGGACGTGACCATGGCGCAGCAGACGGAGCTGGATTACCTTATTTACAATGACCCACTGGGCTATGCCGATTTGATCCTGAATGGTGACCCAGAGGAATATTTGAAGAATGTGATCGGGAGCCATGGGTTAGAAGATTAAGTGTAAAACAAAAAACAGGGTGCGCCCACCCGGACGCACCCTGCCAAAAGCCACAGACAACAGCGATATGTACAGCAGGGCGTTCCCCGTCGGGAACGCTCTGTTTTTCTTTGCTGGTGGTGTGATGAGCCTGCTCTGCCTGCCATGCGGCAAATTCTCTTTGGCCTTCCTCGCTGTTCCAGCAGGCAAGGATGGCCGGGTAGAATGCCCGTGCCAGACGGTCGATGACTTCATCGGGGTAAGGGGAAGTGTTTGTGGACTTTTTCTTTTTGTTCAAACGCACGCTCCTTTGATCGTCCCACCGCAGCAAAGCCGGGCAAGAAAATCAAAGTTCCATTTTTTATCAGGCGCAAGGGCGCGGATGCTTTCCGCCCTGCACTTGCGGCTGGGGGCTCGTTGATGGCTTACAGGTGTCTGCTGTTATGCGGTCTTTTCTTCTTCAAGGGCTTCTGCAAGAGCCTTTTCCAGATAGGTTTCGATTTCAGTCAGGTAGTTAGCAGGCCTCTGCATTGCGAAGCGGAGAACCTTTTGCTTTTCCGGGTCAGTGAAATAGCTGGGATTGTTTTTGAGCGTTTTCTTCCATGAGTTTTTCATCATTTCGGTCGCACGGCTCAAGGATTTGTAAACCTTCATAAACTCGTCCGGTACATGATAGCACCGGAATTCTTCTGTTTGTGGTGTGGGCATGGGAACGGGTTCTGCTTTTTCAGGTTCAAATTCTGCGCTGGCAGATTCCAACACTTCCAATGCCTCTGGATGCAGGATTTGAGCAAGGACATCTGAACGATGCTCGGCACTTGCCTGCACGAGTTTGGACATTTCTTCGTTGGTAAACTTCACTTCGCCGGAAAAGACTTTCTGCTTGATGCCGGGAGAGAGGTTGTCTGCGATGTCGATGCCTCGTGTATAGTGGCTGGCGCGGAGAACGGAGGCACGGCTGACACCATTTTCCTCTGCGATCCGGTCACAGGTTTTCTTTCCAGAGTGGTGGTTATCACCGTGATCACCACCACTTTTCTTTGCTAAAGTGTACTGATTACCCCGAAAGATTTTTGCAGCTTTCTTTTCAGCTTCATACTGTTTCCCAAGCAGATAGCGTTTCTGTTCGGGGCTCAGGTTTCGCCGTCCCAACTGATTCCGGCAAATCCACGCAATGGCTTCTTCGCGGTTCTCAAATCGGAGCGGCATAGTGGAAAAATAAATCTCAGGATGCTTCTGGAGAATGGCATAACGGTTGTGGCCGTCAACAAGGGTGTTGTTCCAAACAATCAAAGGAGAGAGTAGCTTGCCTTCCTTGAGGATATTTTCTTCAAGCTGCTTAAATTCATCATCGGTCAGAGGGGGAATCTGAGACTGGAACTCCGGGTCAATTTTCAGATTGATCATACGCACACTCCTTTATCTCTCCTGCTGCGCCAGTTCTTCCTCCCGGAAAAAGGACGCAACATTCTGCTTTGCGGTTTTCAGTTTGAGCAGTTCCTCTTTAGCTTCCTTGTACTGCTCGTAGAACTTTGCCTTTTCGGATGCCAGCTGCGCATACTCGGCTTCCAGCTTTTTCGGGCTGGGCAGCTTTGTGATGTTGTTTGCCTTGAAATAGGCTGCTGCCGCCCGGTACGCTGTCAGCTCTGCACGGTGCTGTTCTTCAAAGGCTGCGGGTCGTTTTGCAGCTTTTAACTGCTGTGCAACGCTCTTGGTGCTGGTGTAGGCTGCGACGTGATAGCGCAGCTCTTTGTTGGCTTTCATGCGACCTTCGAGGTCTTTCACTACGGTCAGTGATTCATGGAACTTGGTGTCAAGCTCTGCGATTCTCTGGTCGAGTGCGTCCTCGTCAGTCAAGCCCTTTTCTTCTAGGAGAATCAAGGTCTGTGCCATGGCTTTGAGGTTGTGTTTTTTCGCCCAACGCTCGTAGCCGATGCCCTTGCCCTGTTTCAGCTTCGCCTGAATATCCACCAGTTTCCCGATGGTATCCTGCTTGAACTGCGCCTTGGGTTTGCGTTCGGCGTTTGCTTGCAACGTGACAAGCACTGCCGCCTTATCGAACTTGTCCCCGAGATGTTTCGCCCGGATGAACCTTGTTCTGCCAGAGGGCAGATAGCTGAGTTGTCCACGGCTTTCCTTGACGGCGATGCCGTACTGCTGCATGAGCTTGTCAGAGAAATCTTCAAAGCTGGTGGCACGGTACAGCACCGAAGAAATCTGTTTCCGCAGGGTATCTTTTACGGTTTCAAACTTCTTCTGCTTGGGCTGCTGTCCAGCTGCGGTGAGGGCTGCGTTTTCACGGTCAAGTTTCAACTGGCCGCGCCTGCGCGCCCAATACTCAGCTTCGCTGACACGCTCTTTCGAGCCGTTGAGCAGGTCGATCTGGTACAGTCCGGCACCCTCGCACAGCTCCATGACCTCGACACGGAGGTGCCGCATGGTCTGGGCGGTGCTGGAGTGCTTCATGCCCTCGCGCCAGTCGCGGGGCTTCTGCATATAGGGTTTGCGCTCCACTTCTCGTGTTCGGATGCTGCCGATCACGATGTGGACGTGGATATTTCCTGAATGGTTGTGCCCATCCGGGTGAGTGCAGACGATGGCGGGATGACCGGGAAAGTTTTCTTCGCAGAATTTCAGGCCAAGTGCCTGTGCCTTTTCCATGGTCAGCCCATTGTCGGCTGCATCTCTGGGGTCAAAGCTGATGATATACTGGTGACTTTTGATATCACCATGCTGGGTGTTCTTGCCATACTTGCGGTTTGCCAGCAGACAGGCCGTTGCAAACGAGAAATCGCCGCACTCAAGGGTGTCGAGCAGGTACGAATCCCGCAGCTTCGGCTTGCCCTGTTCATCCAGAAGTTGCTTTCCAGTGAACGCATCATGCTGGTAAACGAGGTACGCTTCGATGGCGGTGTAGTCCGAGTTCTTAGAGCTGATATGCTTGAGCGTTGCCATACAGTTCACCCAGAACTTTCTCGGCGTGCAGCCGGAATGCGGTCAGGTCTGCAAGTTCGTCAAGAATTTTCGCTCGGATCTGCTCGGTGTTTGCACCGCCGAAGTTGAAGTGCCTTGCAAGTTGGTTGAGGTTGGTGCCCACTTTGCTGCACTGAGCAAGCAAAGTGGAAACAGCGGTCAGGGTTTCTTCTCCACCGTCGGCAACGATGACCGTTTTCTCGATCTTGACGTTGTGGATGGCGCGGCGGATGAAGGTGGAGAGGGAGAGATTCAGGAGTTTGCAAGTGAGTTCCAGTGACGCTTTTTCCTCCGCTGTCACACGGAACTTGATGACGTGCGTTTTGTTGTTCGGCGTGTCGTGGTGCTGGGAATTGCTAGGAATCAGTTGAACATTCGTTTTGGTCATTGTACCTCCTGTCTGTTCGATAACTCCTCGGTGAAGTTATGTAAAGCACGACACGCCGTTCCATTCGTGCCGTAAGGCACGAATGATGAGCAGGGTTTGGGGCAGGCACGCCCCAACAAGATCACTTCGGAAATGCAGACGCATTGCAGAAGTGAAGTCCCAGCGGAGCACAACATTTTCAAGAATTGAAAATTTGTGGCCACGGGACGGTTCTTGCCCTCTACCGCTGCGCTCAAAACGCTTCATCAACAAATGTTTCCGAATTGTTAAGGCGCAAAAACAAGTAGAGATTTCCGCTGCTCGTGTATGTTGATCACCGTTTGCTCCGAACAAAGTTCCTACCCCTGTTTTGCAGCGGCGTTGTCCGGCTCGCCCACGGAAAGTGTGAGGTCATGGCACAGTATCACGTTCAGACGGCTTATGAAGGATTCAAGGTACAGTATGAAGAAAGCCGGGCGCAGTGCGGACACTACGTCCTACTTCTTTCAAGCGCAAGAATAACACTTTACAGTTGTACAGTCAACAACAAAAAACAAATTTTGGAAGATTGAACAACTACATAAGATTTTATTTGTGAAAAAGAAAAATACCGCCCATGCAGCGCAGCGATGGATTTTGTCGGGTGAATCGGCGGCAAAATAGATCGGGTGTGTTGCGGGGCGGTAAATTCTTTCGTGGACTTTCCCTCACTGAAGTGGTGGGTCTCACGGTGATAACCAACCACTTTCTGTGGCTGTGTTCAAAATGAACACGACCACATCTTGTGGATGGTTTCAAACCAATCCACAAAATCAGTGAGATTTGTGACAGAGAATATCATGTTTCGCAAGGTGCGTCAAGATGATTTTGAAAAATTTATGACGGTAAAGCATAAGAAGTCTTACTATTTGGCTCAAATTGAAGTCTACTTGACTTTTTTATTGAAGAGATGTCCGTTTTATGCTGCTGCATCTGTAACAGCCTGACGATAAGCACTTGCAGCGTTGTTATTTTATTCAACTGGCTGGGGGATAGTCCTCTGCATCGGGCGAAGTATTCCTCAGTACGGTTTCCACCGCGCACAGAGCAATCTTGGCAAGATTCAGCGTGGTATGGGGATTCATGGCGGTATGCCTCCGTCTATTTTTCTGTGTATAGAATACCACATAAACAAAAAGAGAACGGACGGTCGTTTCTGTTTACGAATTGAGCGCCTGCCACAACGCATCTGAAGCATCAAACACTGCCACGCTGTACCCGGCAAAGCGGCTCTGGATATCAACAGTCTGGCTGCCATCGGCGGCAGTGTTGTAGCTGCCCAGTTCCAGCCCGGAAAGGGCGGGCTGGCTGCGCCACGGGATAAGCTTTGTCTGCCATTCCGCGCCCAGCTTTTCGCTCAGTGCCCCATAGGCCTGTTCGAAGCCCTCCGGGTCATCCAAGATCCAGATTTTGCTCTCGCCGTTGGCAAGGTCGGTGTTCATCTGGGTGGCACCGGCCATCTGACCGTTCATGTCGGTCAGGGCGGCATCGGCGCTCCATGTGTAGTTGTTCACCTGCACCACCACAGTCCCGTCGCCGTTGGCGTCCTCCGCATAGTCTGCCAGCGCAGTCTGCAGGCGCTGCACGGCCTCGTCCGGCAGGGCCTCCGCCGTGACTACCGCCACGGTGTAGTCCGGGTCTACGGTAGTCAGCAGGCCGTGCGCCACATACGCTACGCCCACAATGACCATTGCCGCCACCGCCACGATGCCCCAGTTGTAATACCACCAGTTGGCGCGGGAGCGCTTTTTCTGCTCCTGTGCGGTCAGGGGCTTATCCGGCGCTGCCGGGCGCGGGATGCTGCGCACCTCTACGCCGTATTCCTGCCGCAAAACCGGGAACAGGGTCTGCATCGCTGCCAGCCCCGGCAGCCAGAAGCCGAACAGCACCGCCCAGAACACGCTGACCGGGAACAGCAAGATCATGCCGCCGATGCCCGCCAGCATGAGAACGCCTGCCAGGACGCAGCGCGCCGGGGCGACAGCCAGCAGCCTGCCCGCCCGGCGCAGCAAGCTGTCCGGGGCGGGCAGTTGCAGCGGCAGAACGGCAGCGCAAAGCGTAGCCAGAACCGCCAGCACCAGAAAATCCAGCGCCAGAAAAACGAGAATGGCAAGCCCGGGGTAATACCCCTGCTGCGCGGCGGCTTCAAACACAAAGGCCGATACAAAGCACAGCAGCCCCAGCACCAGCGTGCCAATGCAGCCAAAGCCGCAGGCGGCTTTCCAATGGGCGGCTAGGGTCTGCTTTGCCCGGGGCAGCCACTGGGAGGGGTCGTTCTGCAAGCTGCGCAGAGCGCAGTCTGCCAGCAGCACCATGGCAGGGCCGGTCAGCAGACCGGTGACCGCACTGCACACCACCGTCAGCGGCAGGGAGAGCAGGGTCACGCCCAGCGAGACCCCCAGTGCGGCAGGCAGGCAGAGCACGCAGACCATCAGGTTCGTGCCCAGCAGCTGGCCGAGGTCGCGGCCGACCATCTGGCAAAAGCGTGCAAAGCCTTTTTTCTCCGGCTCGTTTGGGCCTACGCCGTGGCCGTCCCGCCCATAAAGGGCATTGTAGATGCTCATTTTACTTCACCTCGGTGCCAAAGGCTTCGATTTGGGTCAGCGCCGGGAAGGGGGAAGTCCCCTCGGCCTGAATCAGATCCTTCAGCACAAGGCTGCGCACCCGCTTGGGCTCAAAGGCCACGCTCTGGGGTTTGGCGCTTTTCACCAGCGGGATGTCCAGCTGGCTGCCATCAGAAAATTCCACCGTGGCCTTTACCCAGTAGTTGTCGTGGGGGAAATCTGCCCGCTCGGTGATGCGCAGCTCATCCAGCAGTACTTCCCGGCCAAAATCCAGCGTCAGGGCTGCGTTCGGGTCGCGGTTGATGCCCCAGCTCTGGTAGGGATACTCGCCGTGGGCGCTGTTCTCAAAAATGCCGTCGATGGCGTTGCGGGCGGCAAACACCGCCTCGCCGCGCGTTTCTACGTTGGCGCTGGCGTGGGGATAAAAACCGGTGTCGCCATGCTCGTCATAGCAGTTGAAGGCCAGATTCCGCCGGGCGGCAATCTCTTCCGGCAGTGCCAGCCGTGCCCGGATAACGTGACGGCTGCCCGCAAAGCTCTTGGGCGAGTAGGTGATGGCCTGCTCCCCGAAGGGAATGTGGAAGTTGATCTCCCGCTTGACCACATACACAAGGGCTTCGGGCATGGTGTCCTCGAACTGGATGACGCAGTACTGCCCGGGATGGTCGATCTCCAGCGCCACCCGGTCGCCGGGCTTGTAGCAGTTGGTGTAAACAAGGGATACGGCGGTGTCAGCGTCACAGGTCATCAGGGTGTGGCCGGCTTCGTCCAGAATTTTCAGCTTGATGGTTTCCATGGCAGTTCTCCTTAGTACAGTTCGAGCTTCAGCATTTTTTGGAAATGCAGGGTGATCTTATAGATCGTTTCCGGCCATGCGGTGCGCAGGCGCGGGTCGGTGATAGGCACCGCCGTAACAGCAGCCGTTGCGGCGTCCGGGTCAAAGCGGATGCCGCCCAGTGTGCCCACCGCAAAGCCGTCCGCAGTGGGGACGGGTTGCTGCTCGGTGAGCAGGGTCAGGTCTACTGTGCCGGGATAGTCTGTTTCGTCCCGCAGGGTGATGCCCTGTTCGCTGACAGATACGCTGCGGCGGTAGGTGGTAAGCCCCGGGATGGGCGGGTACGCGCCCGCCAGTTCGCCGGTGATGCTATTTTCCTCGGTGCACACCTCCCGGGCAGCGTATTCCGCGCCGGGCAGCTGCTGCACGCCGTCAAAGGTGGGCAGGTTGTGCCATGCGCTCTGCATCGTCCAGATCTCATACCGCTGAGGGCTGAAGGTCTTTTTGGTGTAGCTCTCCACTCCGATATCGATGAGAAACGGTCTTCCGTCCTTGTACACGGTAATGCTGCCGGTATCGTTGTGGTTGTGGCTGTCGCCGTTGGAGCCAAACTTTGCACCCAGCACCCAGCTGCCCTGCCGTGCGGCATAAATGCCTACACTGGGGTACCATACTGCAGAACGATGCTGGGGAACTGCGGCGTATTCCATCAGTTCCTGCTCGGCAAAGGCGGTGGTCAGCCGGTACCACAGGTTGATGTGGGTGCTGCCGTCCGGGTTCTGCAAATGGTCGGGGTCGGCATCGGCACGGAAGTCTGCCGCCGCAAGGGCCTGCAAAGCATCGCTGCCCACAGCCTGCCCAAAGCGGTATTCCCGCGCACCGCACCGCCCGGCAAGGGGGCTGCAATCGCCAAAGTTCAGGTAGTAAGGCCCTTCCACATGGACATTGCAGATGTACTCCGCGATATTTTTGATCTTAGGTTCATGGAACAGGGGAGAGAAAGCCTCCGGCACAATGCTGGACAAAATTTCAAGGCAGCCCCACAGGGTCAGCCCGGCGTGGCGGTAATACTGCGCACCCTCGTTGCAGCAGCCGTCCGCACCGTAGTCCTTTAAAAAGCAGTCAAGACTGTATGCTGCCTGTTTGACGGCAGCCTGCCGCTGCTGCTGCGTGGTGGGCAGCAGAAAGACCGTGAGCAGCACATTCTGGGTGCACCAGCTCGTCCAATTGCACATAGGCTCTTCGCCGTTGCCCATCCACCAGAAGTGGCTTGTAAAATAGGGCGTCAGGATGCGGGCGTCCAGCTCCCGCTCCATCCGCGCCGTGATGCCCGGCGCAGCGGCGTCCAGCTCATCGGGCAGTAAATACCGGGTCAGCGCCAGAAGCGCGCCGGTCTCGGCGGCAAATAAATCTACGATGGGGCGGGTGGTGTCCGGCAGGGGCAGCTGCGGGGTGTCCCGGATGTAGCTGTTGTGGGCGGGCAGCTGCCATGCGCTTTCCTCACAGATTGCCCATACGGTATCGGCAATGGCGCCCAGAAAGCGCCCTTCGTGCTCCACACACTCGGCACTTACCAGCGCGCACAGCCGCGCCCGGCGGGAGAAGTAAGCCGTCTCCCATGGCGTGCGCCGCCCAGTGTGGGTGAAATCCAGCCAGAGCGAGAGCGGCAGGGACGCAATGGGCGTTTGCAGCGCGGCTTCCCCCGCCTGCAAAAAGCGCTGCTTTGCCCGCAGGGGCAGCCCCTGCCATGCGGTGCGCTCTTTGGCAGGGGGGAAGGGCCGGTAATCGGGAAGAAATTCCGGCAGATGGGCAAGCTGTTCCTGTATCATAAAAGCCTCCGATTTTAAATACTTTGCTGGTATTCCCGCGGGCTGAGCCCCGTGACCTTTTTGAACACCTTGGAAAAATAGAAAGCGCTCTCATACCCCAGTTTCTCAGCGATCTCGTATACTTTCAAGTCGCCCTGTTCCAGCATCTCTTTCGCCGCAGCGATGCGGGTCTCGGTGATGTACTCCACAAAGCCGCTGTCGCCGTATTTGCCGAACAGCTGGCTGAGGTAGTTGGGCGAAAAATTGAACACAGCCGCCACATCGGCCAGCGTCAGTTTTTCCGAAAGGTGATTCTTAATATACTCCTGCACCTGTGCCACCACCTGCATCTTCCCGGCGGTGGCATCGCCCTCGTTGACCTCCACGAACTGGATGGGCTGCTCCACCGTGAGCAGGGGCTGCAGGTGGGCGTTTTCCCGGCAGCGGCGCGCCAGCCCCAGCAGGGAGCCGGTGGGGCGGCCTACCGCCCAGAGCAGCCGTACCGTGAAATAGTTGTATAGAATTTGGCTGGCGCGTTCCAGCAGCGGGCGCAGCACCGTCCGGTAGTTCTGGCACTGGGCATCGGTCAGGCAGAACAGCACATTGCAGCGCATGGCATCCGCCCCGGTCACATAGCAGGGCAGGTAGTTTTGCAGGGTGGTCTCCAGCATCCGCCCGCAGGAAAAACTCAGCTTCAGCTGCTGGGCGGGGGTAAGGGCGGTGTTGGCGATGATCTCGCAGCTGGCTACAAGGTAGGCGTCGCTTGCAAGGTTCAGCTCCATGTGCTGCAAAGGCTGCTCCAATGCGGCTTCGTCCGGGAACAGCCCGGCGTACAACCGCACGAAAAAACGCTCCTGATAGCTGCGCACACTCTCGGCAAGATTTTCCTGTGCCGACAATTCGCCCAGCAAAGCACGCTCCTTTTTTACCTTTTCGGCGGCCTTGGCAAGGGCGGTTTGCAGGTTCTCGGGGGTCAGGTCCAGCTTGACCAGATAATCCACCACCCCGGCACCCATGGCCTGCTTGATGTAATCAAATTCTTCAAAGCTGGTCAGCATGATAAAGGCGGGCAGGGCGCTGCGTTCCCGGCAGGTGCGGGCAAGGGTAAGCCCGTCCATCACCGGCATTTTTACGTCGGCAATGACGATATCCGGCTTCTCCCGCTCAATGAGTTCCAGCGCCAGCTTGCCGTTGCGGGCGGTGCCGCAGACGGTATAGCCCAGCTTTTCCCATTCCAGCATCCCCTGCAGGCCGATGAGCACCAGCGGCTCATCATCCACCAGTAATATCCGCAGCATGGCTGTCTCCTTTCTGTTGATAGGGCAGCCGGATGGTGACCTCGGTGCCCACGTCCTCTTCGCTTTCAATGGTCAGGCCGTAGCCCTCGCCAAAGGAATACCGGATGCGGCGGTTCACGTTCCACAGGCCGACATGACGGAACTTTTCAGCCTTTTCGGCACCCTCGGCGGGCTCGTCCAGAAGGTGAGCTACCTGCTCCGGCGGCATGCCCACGCCGTCATCGGTAATGCGCAGCAATACGTCCCCGGTATCCGGGTCGGTGGAGATATCCAGCAGCACGCTGCCGTGGCCGCCCTTGGGTTCCAGCCCGTGGAAGATGGCGTTTTCCACCAGCGGCTGCAAGGTGAACCGGGGAATCATGCAGTCCCGGCAAAGGGTCTCGCTTTCAATGCGGGAGACCTCAATCTCCAGGTCGCCGCCGTAGCGGTACTGCTGGATGGTAAAGTAATCGTTGAGCAATGCCAGCTCCTCCTGCAAAGGCACCAGCTTCTGGGTGCCTTTGGAGATGCTCTTGGTCAGCCGCGCAAAGGCGGTGACCATTTCGGCAATGCCGGGTGCGTGCTGGATGGTGGCCATCCAGCGGATGCTGTTGAGGGTGTTGTAGATAAAGTGCGGGTTCACCTCGTTTTGCAGCATCCGGTATTCCAGTTCCTGCTTGCGGCGCTCGTCCTCCACCCGGCGGGTCATCAGGCTGTCCACGTTTTCAGCCAGCTGGTTGATGCCCCGGCCGATGTCGCCCAGCTCGTTGTTCCACTCCACCGTGCGGTCGGGGGCAAAGTTGCCGCTGCCCACGGTCTCGATGCGCTTTTGCAGCGCCTCCACCGGGCGGGTGATGACCTGCTCCAGCCAATGCTGCATCAAAAAGCTCAGTCCCCAGATGATGGCAGTGCCAAGGGCGACCAGCCACAGGTACACGCCGTAGTGCAGCAAAAAGGTATTTGCGGGCAAAAGCTGTACCAGCGCCGCGCTGCGGCCGTTCAGTGTTACCTTGACTACATAATACTTCTGGCCGTCCAGCTGCACCTTTCCCTGCCATGCGGTCTGCTCTGTCACGCCGTTATTGCTGCCGGTGCGCAGGGTATAGTCCACCTCCCGCAGCGGATTCTCAATCTCGGTCAGGCTGCCGTTTTCGATCTGCCACAGGCGGCTGCCCATCTCCCAGTACAACGCGCTGCCGTCGGTCAGGCTGTAACCTGCTGCCGGGTCGGTGATAATGGCAGTATCCAGCGCAAGGTAGGTGCTGCCCCGGTGCAAGGTGCCCTTGCCGCAGCGGACAGGCTGGCTGAGGGCGATGCAGCCCGGACTGCCGGGCAGCAGCGGGTCGGTGGTGAACTGCATCCCGTACCCCTTGGTGAGAAACTGATTTATGCTGGTGCGGTTGAGCGCCGCCGAGGAGTTCAGCGTGCCGAACTGCAAATGCCGGTCGTTCTCATTGGTAATAAAGAAGCGGAGGATATGGCTGTACAGGGTGCTGGAATAGTATTTTTCCTGCACGGCTTCGTAGGCGGCAATGGTCTGGGTGCCATTGATATTTTCCTGCGTGATGTACCGCCGCACGGTGCTGTCGATGGAAGCCCAGTTCAAAAGAGCATCGGCGCTGTCCAGACTGGTCTCGATGGAGGTGGCCACCAGCCGCAGGTTGAACTCTGCCGCCTGCAGGGAGTTGGCGCGCACATATTGGTTGGAGAGGATGAACAGCGCCGCGCCCACGGCCAGCGAGGTAAGAAAGGTAAAAAAGCGCATTCCCCACACGATCTGCCGCCGCAGCGGGAAACGATGGCTGCTCTTCATAACGGTGCCTCCTTTCCGGTAATATTTTGCATTCTTTCCTTTATACAGTACTGATTCCGGCGCGGTTTGTCAACGACTTTTTTCATGAAAATTGTGTACTTTATACGCTTTTTTCTTGTGCCATGGATGTAAACTGTGCAAGAGAACAAGAAAGTGCAGACTCCAGTGTAAGAAAGTGCATCTTTTTTTAAAAGATACAGAAAAACTGCAACTCTTCCCGGAATTTTTCCATTCCGGTTTTTGCGTTTGTGCGGTATCCTAGTGTCAACAAAAGCGAGCGGCTCCCCGGCACGGGGGAGACCGCTGCACAGAACAAACACACTGCCCTGAAGGAGGACACACTTATGAAAAAGATCTCTCGTCGTTCGTTCCTTACCGCTGCCGCTGCCTGCGGCGCAGCTGCTGCCCTGAGCGCCTGCGGCGGCTCTTCCGCAAGCTCCACCGCTGCTTCCTCCACTGCCGGTTCCACCGCTGCATCCGCAGCCGCAGGCCCTGTTACCCTGCAGTGGTCGGTGTGGGATAAGGAGTCCACCCCCTACTGGCAGGCCATGGCCGACGGCTACATGGCAAGCCACAAGGACGTGACCATCGAGATGGTGGATCTGGGCTCCAGCGATTACATGACCGTTCTGGCTACCCAGCTGGCCGGCAGCGCCGATCTGGATGTCGTGACCGTCAAGGATATCCCCGGCTACGCAAACCTGATCAATCTGGACTACCTCAAGCCCCTGAACGAGGTGCTGACCCGCGATACCGGCGATTTCAACGGCACCATCGAGCAGCTGACCACCGATGACGGCAACTTCTACGCCGTGCCTTTCCGCAGCGACTTCTGGGTGCTGTACTACAACAAGGATCTGTTTGATGCTGCCGGTGTGGAGTATCCCTCCAATGACCTGACGATGGAAGATTACGACGCTCTGGCCCGCAAGATGACCAGCGGCTCCGGCGACACTAAGGTCTATGGCTGCCACTACCACACCTGGCGCTCTGCCGCTTCTCTGTTCTCCATTCTGGACGGCAAGAACACCATCATCGACGGCAAATACGACTTCATGAAGCCCACCTACGATATGGTCATTGCCCAGCAGAAGGACGGCATCTGCATGGACTACGGCTACCTCAAGACCTCTTCTCTGCACTACTCCGCAGCCTTTGAGAACCAGCAGTGCGCAATGGTCAACATGGGCAGCTGGTTCATTTCCACGCTGGAAGCTTACATGAAGGATGCCGAGACCAAGTTCAACTGGGGCATCGTCAAGTACCCGCACCCCGCCGGTGCAGAGGCTGGTTCTACGCTGGGCACTGTGACCAGTCTGGCCATCAACGCCGATTCTCCCAAGGCAGAGGCCGCTGCCGACTTCATCAACTGGTGTGTCTCCGAAGAGGGCGCACAGGCCATTGCCAAGACCGGCACCTTCCCGGCCTGCGGCTCCGCTGCTACCGCCGAGATCATCAAGTCCACCGAGGGCTTCCCCGAGGACAGCAATTCTGTGGATGCACTGACCACCAGCAATGTCTATCTGGAAATGCCCTACACCCAGTACGCATCGGATATCGAGACCATCCTGAACGCCGAGCACGATGCCATTATGACCATGAGTGAGACCGTGGACGAGGGCATCCAGAACATGAACGATCAGGTTCCCGCAGTTCTCGGCTAAAAAGCGTTTCCCACATTGCTTTGCGTTTCTCCTTCTTCATCATTTTCATTCCCCATTCGTTTTTCCAATGAATGTACGTTGGAAAAAAGCCCTGTCCGAGCGGGGCGGGTATGCACAGCGCCCGCCCCGCTCATTTTTTGGAATCCTGTTATACTTCCGGGAAAGGAGGCTCTTTTATGGCGAGTGCTGCTGTCCAGAATAAAACTCCCCGTAAAGTGCTTAAAAAATCGACCCGCGATTCTCTCATCGCGTATTCCTTTATTGCGCCAAACTTCATTGGCTTCTGCGTGTTTACGCTGGTGCCCATGGTGTTTGCCATTGCGCTGGCCTTCTGCGCATGGGATGGCCGCCACGCCATCGAGTTCATTGGCCTGAAGAACTTTGTAAAGCTCTTCACCACCGATAAGATCTTTCAGGCGGCGCTGAAAAACACCATCGTCTATGTCATCGGTACCGTACCGCTGACGCTGGCCTGCTCGCTGGCGATGGCCGTACTGCTGAACCAGAACGTGAAGCTGCGCAACTTCTTCCGCACCGTGGCATTCTTCCCCTACGTTGCCTCGCTGGTGGCGGTGGCAGCGGTGTGGAACATGATCTTCAACCCCTCCATGGGTCCCATCAACATGATCCTGAACCAGTTCTTCGGCGTGGCAGTGGAAAACCTGCCCCGCTGGGCTGCCGGTAAGGACACCGCCATGATCACGGTCATCCTGTTCAGCGTGTGGAAGAACATGGGCTACTACATGGTCATTTATCTGGCAGGCCTGCAGGGCTGCAACCCGGACCTCAACGAGGCCGCCGAGCTGGACGGTGCAAACCGTTGGCAGCAGTTCTGGCACATCACCCTGCCGCAGCTGCGCCCCACCACCTTTTTTGTGGTCATCATGCTCACCATCTCCGGCTTCAAGGTCTACGACCAGATGTACATGATCACCCAGGGCGGTCCCGGTACTGCTACCATGACGCTGGTGTACTACATCTACAATGTGGCCTTCGTGAATACCCCGAAATACGGCTACGCAAGTGCCATTGCCATGGTGCTGTTCGTACTGGTGCTGATCGTTACCATCATCCAGTTCCGCGGCTCCAAGGGTGAGAACTGAGAAAGGAGGAAGAAGCTATGACGACCGCTGTTATTAAAGACCACGCTTCTCAGAAGCGCCGCAATTTCATCTCCAAGTTCCTGATCTATTTCTTCCTCATCGTCATCACGGCCTGTATGCTGCTGCCCTTTTTGTGGATGCTGTCCTCCTCCTTTAAGCTGAATAAGGACGTGTTCGGCTTCCCCATCCAGTGGATCCCCAAAAATCCCCGCTGGCAGAACTATGTGGACATCTGGACCCAGATCCCGCTGCTGACCTTTGTGAAAAACACGGTCAAGATCACCGTGGTGGTCACCCTGTTGCAGCTGTTCACCTCCTCCTTTGCGGCCTACGCCTTTGCCAAGATGCAGTTCAAGGGCAAAAACGCGCTCTTCCTCGGCTACATTGCCACCATTGCAGTGCCTTGGCAGGCCTACATGGTGCCCCAGTTCATGATGATGAGCTCGTGGCATTTGAACAACACCCATCTGGCCATTATGTGCCTGCAGGCCTTCAGCGCCTTCGGCGTGTTCCTGATGAAGCAGTTCTACGAGGGCGTGCCTACCGAGCTGTGTGAGGCTGCCCGCATTGATGGCCTGAGCGAGTACGGCATCTGGTGGCACATCATGCTGCCGCTCAGCCTGCCCGCCCTGTCTACCCTGACCATCTTCACCTTCGTGAACACCTGGAACGACTTCCTTGGCCCCCTGATCTACCTGACCAAGACCGAACTCAAGACCATCCAGATCGGTCTGCGTATGTTCATCACCCAGTATTCCGCAGAGTACGGCCTGATCATGGCGGCCTCTGTGGTAGCACTGATCCCGGTGCTGATCGTGTTCCTCTCCCTGCAAAAGTACTTTGTGCAGGGCGTGGCATCCACCGGCATCAAGGGCTAAACAAATCACCCGTAAGCGGGGCGTGGGCAGTACCCGCGCCCCGCATTTTTTGCAGAAATAGAGAGAAAGTGTTATGTTATATCCTGAACAGAATGAAGCACGCTTGAAGCTGAGCCTTGACGGCACATGGGTGTTTGCGCTGGGCAGCTGCGTGGAAGACCAGTTCGATCCTGCAAAGCCCCTGCCGGATGCCCAGCCCATCGCCGTGCCCGCCAGCTACAACGACCAGAACGACCAGACCACCGCCCTGCGCCGCCACTACGGCTGGGCATGGTATCAGCGCAAGGTCACGCTGCCCACTTTCTGCGCCGGGCAGCGGGTGGTGCTGCGGTTCGGCTCGGTGACCCACACGGCAAACGTCTGGCTGAACGGCCAGCTTATCGCACAGCACAAGGGCGGCTTTACTCCCTTTGAAGCAGACGTCACCGCCCTGCTGCGCCCCGGCGAAACGGCGCTGCTGACCGTAGCCTGCGACAACCGGGTGAACCACAGCACCCTGCCTGTGGGCAACGAGGACGGACAACTGGCCTTCTTTGGCTCGGACAACGCGGGCATCCCCAGCGTGGAAGCCGCCAAGCGCGCCGCCGCACCCCAGAACCGCCCGAACTTTGATTTCTTCAACTATGCGGGCATCCACCGCCCGGTGTGGCTCTACACCACACCCAAAGAGTATATCGAGGATGTGACCGTGGTGCCCGCCGTGGACGGCACGGTGCAGTACGCGGTCAAAACCACCGGCAGCGCGCCTGTCCATGTCACGGTGCTGGACGCTGACGGCAACGCCGTTGCAAGCGCCGAAGGTGCAGAAGGCACGATCACCATCCCGGAGGTGCATCTCTGGGAGCCCAGACCCGGCACGCCCTACCTGTACACCCTGCACATCACCTGCGGGGCGGATGTCTACGATCAGACCTTTGGCGTGCGCAGCATTGAGGTGCGGGGCACACAGGTGCTTTTGAACGGAAAGCCGCTTTACTTCAAGGGCTTTTGCAAGCACGAGGACTTTACCGCCCATGGACGCGGCTTTGACCCGGTACTGAACGTGAAGGACGTGAACCTGATCCACTGGGCAAATGCCAATGCCGTGCGCACCAGCCACTACCCCTACGCCGAGGAATTCTACGACCTGTGCGACCGGGAGGGCATTCTGGTCATGGACGAGACCCCGGCGGTGGGCATCGGCGGCGGGGCTGCGGTGAATCCCTACAAGGAATACCCCCTCGCGGAACATCACCGACAGGTGCTTGCTGAGATGATCCATCGGGACAAAAACCACCCCTGCGTGGTGCTGTGGAGCCTTGGCAACGAGCCGGATCTGGAGCACTTCCCGCAGGATGCCTACGATTACTGGCACCCGCTGTATGAGCTGGCGCATCAGCTGGACCCGCAGAACCGCCCGGTCACCCTCGTCTGCTGCCAGAACGACTATACGAAAGATATCACCACCCGCACCATGGATATCGTCTGCATCAACCGCTACTACGGCTGGTACAACCTTTCCGGTGACATGGACGCCGCTTGCTACGGCCTGAATCAGGAGCTGGATTTCTGGGCAGAGCAGCACAAGCCCGTGATGATGAGCGAGTACGGTGCGGACACCGTGGCAGGGCTGCACACCGCCGGAGCCGAGATGTTCAGTGAGGAGTTTCAGGTGGAGTTCTACCGCCGTCTGGATGCAGAGTTTGACAAGCGCCCGTGGTTTGTGGGAGAATTTGTCTGGAACTTTGCAGACTACGACACTGTGCAGGGCCCCATGCGGGTGGATGGCAACAAAAAAGGTCTGTTCACCCGGGATCGCCGCCCCAAGCTGGGCATGCACTTTCTGCGCCAGCGGTGGTCAGAGATACCTACGTTTGGATTTAAGGAGTAATCATGATGAAAACCTACCAGAACCACGCTATGACCGACGCCGAGGCACGGCAGGCACTGGCCGATGCCTGCAAACAGGTGGAGACCAATCTGCCCCTGTACACCTACCAGTGCCAGAACCATTCCAGTGTGAACGATATCTACCCCGGCTGCGCCAATAACCAGTGGACCTGCGGCTTTTGGCCCGGTGAGATCTGGCTGGCCTACGAGGCCACCGGGGACGAAAAATTCAAGACAGCCGCCCTCATTCAGGTGGACAGCTTTGCGGACCGCATTGCCCGCAAGGTGGAGGTGGACCACCACGATATGGGCTTTTTGTACAGCCCCACCTGCGTGGCAGCGTGGAAGCTGGTGGGCAGCGAAACCGGCAAAAACGCCGCCATTGCCGCCGCCGACCAGCTGCTGACCCGCTACCAACCCAGCGGCCGCTTCTTGCAGGCATGGGGCACTATGGACGACCCCGGCAACTACCGCTATATCATTGACTGCATGCTCAATGTGCCGCTGCTGTACTGGGCAGCGCAGGTGACCGGTAGCGACCACTACCGCGAGATCGCCGCTGCCCACACCGCCACCACGCTGGCAAACTCCTTCCGGCCGGACGGCAGCACCTACCACACCTTCTTTATGAACCCGGACGGCACCCCCAAGGGCGGACGCACCTGTCAGGGCTATAAGGACGACAGCTTCTGGGCACGGGGACAGGCGTGGGGCGTGTACGGCAGCGCCATTGGCTACACCTACACCCACGACGAAAAGTTTTTGGATGTGTTCCGCAAGGCGCTGGAATTTTACCTTTCCCGCCTGCCGGAGGATATGATCCCCTGCTGGGATATGCTCTTTGCCCCGGAAAGCGGCGAACCCCGGGATTCCTCCTCCGCTGCCATCGTGGCCTGTGGATTGCTGGAAGCGGCAAAGTATGTGGACGAAACAGAAGCTGCCCAGTGGCGCACACTGGCACGGCAGATGCTGGCCAGCCTTGCCGCAAATTATGCGGTAAAGCCTGGTACCCTCGGCTCCGGCCAGCTGCTGCACGGCACTTACAGCAAAAAGAGCCCCTACAACACCTGCACCCCGGAGGGCGTGGATGAATGTACGAGCTGGGGCGATTATTTTTACATGGAGGCGCTGACCCGCCTGACCAAAGACTGGGAGATGTACTGGTGATGAACTTGCAGACCAAAGCGGATTTTACCGCACTGATGCACAAATTTCTCGACCCCCTCAAGCCCTGTTATTCCGCAGGCTGCGCCCGGCTGCATCTGGGCGAGACGGGTGTGACCTACAACCAAAATGCCATTGAGCTGGAAGCCTTCAGCCGCCCGCTGTGGGCGCTGGTGCCCTTCTGGGTGGGCGGCGGCTCTGACCCGGAGTTTGAAAAAATCTACCGCAAGGGTCTTGCCGCCGGCACCGACCCGGAAAACCCCGAATACTGGGGCACCACCGGGGAATACGACCAGTGTTATGTGGAGATGGCGGCTATTGCCTGCGGCATCCTCACCGCACCGGAAAAGCTGTGGACCCCGCTTTCTGATACCGAAAAACAGAACCTTGCCGCATGGCTGGGGCAGATCAACGCCCACACCATCCCGGACTGCAACTGGCAGTTTTTCCGCATCCTTGTAAACCTTGCCCTGAAAAGCGTGGGGATGCCTTACAGCCCGGAACTGCTGGAGGATGGCCTTTGCAAAATTGACAGCTATTACAGCGGCGACGGCTGGTCCACCGATGGCGCCTCCGTGCAAAAGGATTACTACATCCCGTGGGCCATCCAGTATTACGGACTGCTCTACTCTAAATTTGCCGCCGACACCGACCCCCGGCGTGCTGCACTCTACCGCCAGCGCGCCCAGCTGTTCGCGCAGCAGTTCGTCTATTGGTTCGATGCCAACGGCGCAGCCCTGCCCTTTGGCCGCAGCCTGACCTACCGCTTTGCCCAGAACAGCTTCTGGGCGGCCTGCATCTGGGCAGGGCTGGAGCCGCTGCCCCTGCCGGTAATGAAGGGCCTTATCGTCCGCAACTTCAACTGGTGGCTGGGGCAGAAAATGTTCGACCGGGACGGCATCCTGACCATCGGCTACTGCTACCCGCAGATGTACATGGCCGAGCGGTACAACGCCCCCGGCAGCCCCTACTGGGGCATGAAAAGCTTTTTGCTGCTTGCTTTGCCGGATGACCACCCCTTCTGGTCTGCCGAAGCCGCGCCCATGCCCGCATTGGAGCGGCTCAAGCCCATGCCATACGCCAATATGCTGGTGCAGCGCCGGGCGGGGCGGGTAACGGCCTATGCCGCCGGTGTCAACGAGGGCCACGGTCACGGACAGTTCCCGGAAAAGTATGCAAAATTTGCCTACGATACCCGCTTTGGCTTCTGCGCCTCCCGCAGCCGGGAGGTGCTCAATCAGGCCGCGCCGGACAGTATGCTGGCCTTTGTCATCGACGACAACGTGTTTGTGCGCAAGGTGAGCAAAACGTGGGAAATTGAAGCCGGGGCTGTGACCGCGCAGTGGTCGCCCTTCCCCGGGATTGAGGTGACCACCACTATCACTCCCACGGCCACCGGCCACCGCCGCCACCATGAAATTGACAGCAGTTTCGACTGCGAAGCCTATGACTGCGGTTTTGCCGTGCCCAATTTTACACCGGACTACGCCGAAAGCGCGGAAAACGATACCGCCGAAGCCCATTGCGACACCCTGTGCTGCGCCGTGCGCGGCAGGGGAGAAGCAGTGGTCATCGGCTGCGACCCTAACACCAGCCTGTACTTCACCAATGTCCATCTGCCCGCCGTGAAGTACCACATCCCCAAGGGACACACGGTACTGGACACCGAGGTCTTTGACGAAGCAAACTGATGCCGCTTCTTTCTATAGCAGTTTGCGTTTTTAATGCACAAGCAACATCCGCAAACTGCATATCGCAAATATGCCGTTTTGATAGGCACTATTTTTGAAAATTGCGATAGAAAAACAGTCGTTTTTGTGCGGCCGTTTTTCTTATATTCTGTGCTATAATGAGAGCAGAAAATGCTGCGAGGTGACATTTATGCCTTTAAATAATCCTATCACATCGGCGCTTCTGGCCGACCCGGAAATTTTCCAGCAGAACCGTTTGCCCTTCCACGCTCATTTTGCAGACCAGACAAGCCCGGAAATGCCGCTGGCCGTCAGCTTGGATGGCGAATGGGCTTTCCACTATGCGGAAAACCTGACTGCGCCTTTCTCAGACTGGGACACCCTGACCGTGCCCGGCTTCATCCAAATGCAGAGCCTGCAAAAGCCCGGCCAGCCCTACGGCACGCCCCATTACGTCAACACCCAGTACCCGTGGGACGGCCATGAAAAGCTGCACCCCGGTCAGATTCCGCAGGATTATAACCCCATCGGGGAATACCAGCGCAGTTTCACCCTGCCGGAAAGCTGGGCAAGCTGCTATCTGCGCCTGAACGGCGCGGACAGCGCTGCCGCCGTCTGGTGCAATGACGTTTACATCGGCTACACCGAGGATACCTTCACTCCCGCTGAATTTGACATGACCGCCGCCGTCCACCCCGGCGAAAATACCCTGACGGTACAGGTGTACCGTTTCTCCTCCGGCAGCTGGCTGGAGGATCAGGATTTCTGGCGCATGAGCGGCTTGTTCCGCTCTGTGGAGCTGTTCACAAAGCCGGAAATTCACCTCGAGGATGTCTTTGTGAAGCAGGATTTTGCCCCGGACTTTTCCAGTGCCACTGTCACCTTTGATTGCAAGGTCAGCGGCGCGGGCACCATCTCGGTGGTGTTTGATGGCGAGGAGCAGTCTGCTGAGGTGGGCGAACCTGCCGAATACGACAGCGGTGTGGTGTTCGGCAAGGGCGAGGCCGACCCGGACGTGGAAGAGGACGTGCAGGATGTCTCCTTCACCTTTACGGTGGAGCATCCCACCCTGTGGAGCGCCGAGCAGCCGAACCTGTACGAAGCAGAAATTGCCCTGCTGAACGAGGGTGCTCTCGTGGAGCGCACCGGATTGAAAGTCGGCTTGCGTAAGTTTGAGCTGAAAGAACGCCAGATGCTTTTGAACGGCAAGCG
>NZ_JAJEQL010000072.1:0-1086 GCF_020687345.1 Faecalibacterium butyricigenerans | reverse complement strand
CGCCCCGCCGGAGCGGGGCGCGAAGACGTTCAGACCTTGCTGCCCATTCGGAACAGACCTTTGAGTCCCTCCCAGAAGGCCACGACCCGGGCGCGGGGGAGGAAGTAGTTGACCAGCAGCGCCACGATGACGCCGATAGCGGTGTCGAGGATGCGGTTGAGCGCGTAGCTCACATAGCTCTCGATGGGGGTGCTGAACAGCACGATGCAGAGCACCACGCCGCCGGGCTGAACGCCGCCCGGCCAGAAATACTGGCACAGCAGGATGAGGATGACGGTGGCAGCGCCCAGCAGCACCGCCAGAAAAACGGTGTGGCCGCCCTGCGGATAGAACAGCAGATACACCCAGAACACACCGATGGACAGCAGGCCTCCGATGAGGGTGCCGAACAGTCGGTTGCCGCCGTTCTGGATGGAATCCCGCATATCGACACCCATGCCGAAGATGACGCCGATGCAGGCAAAGGCCGGGTTGCGGCCGATGAGACAGTAGACGATGGCCACCAGCATGGCACTGACGGCAGTTTTGATGGTGCGCCAGCCCACATGGAGCTGGAAATCCTTGCGCGGGAACTCTGGCATGAGTCTGTATCCTCCTCTGTTGATGCAGTTCTTAGCCGTTTTTTGCGGACACGCCTAGCATAGCACAGAGCGAAGAGGGGAGACAAGACTTTTTGCGTAAGTAGATTATTTAACGAGAGCGGAAAACAAAAAATCCCGGATGCCTCAGCACCCGGGAGTCTTTTGGAGGTGACGACCAGATTTGAACTGGTGGATGAGGGTTTTGCAGACCCTTGCCTTACCACTTGGCCACGTCACCATATTTGGAGCAACTGTTGCTGCTCCTTATGGAGCGGCCGACGAGGCTCGAACTCGCTACCTCCACCTTGGCAAGGTGGCGCTCTACCAGATGAGCTACGGCCGCATATTCGGTGCATTTACCCCTGCACCCATCATTTAATGATGCCCTGAAATAAATTCAAAGTAGGTAGAAGCTTTCGCTTCAAATGTGGCGACCCGGATCGGGCTCGAACCGACGACCCCCAGCGTGACAGGCTGGTGCTCTAACCAACTGAGCTACCGGGCC
>NZ_JAJEQL010000071.1:0-1271 GCF_020687345.1 Faecalibacterium butyricigenerans | reverse complement strand
TTCTTGCCTGACTCCTTAGAAAGGAGGTGATCCAGCCGCAGGTTCTCCTACGGCTACCTTGTTACGACTTCACCCCAATCACCAGTTTTACCTTCGGCGGCGTCCTCCTTGCGGTTAGACTACCGACTTCGGGTCCCCCCGGCTCTCATGGTGTGACGGGCGGTGTGTACAAGGCCCGGGAACGTATTCACCGTGGCATGCTGATCCACGATTACTAGCAATTCCGACTTCGTGCAGGCGAGTTGCAGCCTGCAGTCCGAACTGGGACGTTGTTTCTGAGTTTTGCTCCACCTCGCGGTCTTGCTTCTCTTTGTTTAACGCCATTGTAGTACGTGTGTAGCCCAAGTCATAAAGGGCATGATGATTTGACGTCATCCCCACCTTCCTCCGTTTTGTCAACGGCAGTCTGGCCAGAGTCCTCTTGCGTAGTAACTGACCATAAGGGTTGCGCTCGTTGCGGGACTTAACCCAACATCTCACGACACGAGCTGACGACAACCATGCACCACCTGTCTCCTTGCTCCGAAGAGAAAACATATTTCTATGTCCGTCAAGGGATGTCAAGACTTGGTAAGGTTCTTCGCGTTGCGTCGAATTAAACCACATACTCCACTGCTTGTGCGGGCCCCCGTCAATTCCTTTGAGTTTCAACCTTGCGGTCGTACTCCCCAGGTGGATTACTTATTGTGTTAACTGCGGCACTGAAGGGGTCAATCCTCCAACACCTAGTAATCATCGTTTACGGTGTGGACTACCAGGGTATCTAATCCTGTTTGCTACCCACACTTTCGAGCCTCAGCGTCAGTTGGTGCCCAGTAGGCCGCCTTCGCCACTGGTGTTCCTCCCGATATCTACGCATTCCACCGCTACACCGGGAATTCCGCCTACCTCTGCACTACTCAAGAAAAACAGTTTTGAAAGCAGTTTATGGGTTGAGCCCATAGATTTCACTTCCAACTTGTCTTCCCGCCTGCGCTCCCTTTACACCCAGTAATTCCGGACAACGCTTGTGACCTACGTTTTACCGCGGCTGCTGGCACGTAGTTAGCCGTCACTTCCTTGTTGAGTACCGTCATTATCTTCCTCAACAACAGGAGTTTACAATCCGAAGACCTTCTTCCTCCACGCGGCGTCGCTGCATCAGGGTTTCCCCCATTGTGCAATATTCCCCACTGCTGCCTCCCGTAGGAGTCTGGGCCGTGTCTCAGTCCCAATGTGGCCGTTCAACCTCTCAGTCCGGCTACCGATCGTCGCCTTGGTGGGCCGTTACC
>NZ_JAJEQL010000070.1:0-2038 GCF_020687345.1 Faecalibacterium butyricigenerans | reverse complement strand
AGGGAGGGGGGAGTCGAAACACCCCTCCCTGCCTCTGGCCCGCGCGGAGCGCAAGCCACTTGACCGCAAGAAAAAACCTGCCCCGCGCTACCAGCGCGAAAGACAACAATATACCGTTTTTTGATAGATGCTATTTTTGAAAATTGCGATAAGCTTTTGTGAAATGAGGATAAGTTTATGATCGATAAAAGCCGACTGGAACAGAAATGTTCCACATGGAACATCACGCTCACCGGCACCCAGCTCGACCAGCTGGACGCCTTTGCTCAGATTCTGGTAGAGTACAACCAGAAGGTCAACCTGACTGCCATCACCGACCAGGAGGGCATTGAGGACAAGCATTTCCTCGACAGCCTGCTCTTTGCGTCCCAGCCCGAGGTGGCGGGGAAGATGGTGGACGTCGGCGCGGGCGCAGGCTTCCCGGGCATCGTGACGAAAATTTACAAGCCAGAGCTGGAGCTGACCCTGATGGAGCCGACCGGCAAGCGGGTGGAGTTCCTGAAATATGCCTGCGGCCAGCTGGGCCTTACCGGCGTGGAGTTCGCTAAGGAGCGCGCCGAGGAGGCTGCCCGGAAGGCGTGGCGGGAGCAGTTCGATTTGGCCTCGGCCCGCGCAGTGGCGGCTCTGCCCATGCTGGCAGAATACTGCCTGCCGCTGGTGAAGGTGGGCGGAAATTTCCTCGCCATGAAGGGCGCATCCGGTGAGGAGGAGCTTGCTGCGGCACGGGGAGCCATCAAGAAGCTGGGCGGCGAGTACAGAGAGACCCGCACCCTGCATCTGCCGGGGGGCGACACCCGCACCCTCATCCTCTGCAAAAAGATTTCGCAAACTCCGACTGCCTACCCCAGAAACGGCGGAAAAATTGCGAAAAGTCCGCTGAAATAACGAAACATCGAATAGAAAATGCAAGACCCTGCCGAACGAAACTTCTGGCAGGGCCTTTTGTTTTTTGGTAAACTGGGAACGTAAGCAGCTGAGCTTTCCACGTTTTCCCGGGAAAGTGTGGAAAACCAAGACGATTTCAGACGAAAAGGGGCGGTATCATGTTTGAGAGAAAGAAATCTGCCGGAAAAATCTATGCTCTCCCCATCGAGAGCATCCAGCCGTCGCCGTTTCAGGCGCGGACCCATTTTGATGAGCAGGAGCTTGCGGGGCTTGCGGCCAGCATCCGGGAAAATGGCCTGCTGCAGCCCATTGCGGTGCGAAAGCGGGAGGATGGCTACGAGCTGGTGGCGGGGGAGCGGCGGCTCCGGGCCTGCAAGATGGCGAAGATGCAGACCATCCCGGCCATCCTCTGCGACTACGCCGACGAGAAGACAGCGGCAATGGGGCTTCTGGAAAATTTGCAGCGGGAAGATCTGAATCCCTTTGAACAGGCGCAGGGCCTGCGGGATGTGATGGTCCTCTGGGACTGCACGCAGGCCGAGGCGGCCAAGCGGCTGGGAATGGCCCAGCCGACGCTGGCCAACAAGCTGCGGCTCTTACAGCTGACGCAGGATCAGCGGCAGTTCGTGCTGGACAACGGCCTCACGGAGCGTCACGCCCGGGCGGTGCTGCGCCTGCCCGAGAATCGCCGCAGCGAGGCCCTCATCACCATCGCCAAGCGGAAGATGAACGCCCGGGCCACCGACCTGTACATCGAGCAGCTGCTCAACGAAGCGGCCCCGGGGAGGCATCGCATCTCGATGGTGAAGGATGTCCGCATCTTTGTGAATACCATCGACCATGCCATCCGCCTCATGACCGATAATGGTGTTCCGGCCACGGCCCACCGGGAGGAAAGGGACGGGTACATCGAGTATACGGTGCGTATCCCGACGGCAGCGGCACAAAGGTAAGGGGGAGAGAGCCGGTGTTCCATGTGGAACATCGGCTCTTTTTCTTTTGAGTGGGCTGAATGGGCGTGCGCGCTGGTAGCGCGGGGGATGCTTTTTCTTACGGTCAAGTGGCTTGCGCTCCGCGCGGGCCAGAGGTAGGGAGGGGTGTTTCGACTCCCCCAAGAAGTGGGCTTCCAATCCCCTGCTGGACGATGCCGGAA